>BEIA01000005.1 GCA_002898715.1 bacterium HR24
CGAACTGCGGGAGGCCCTTTCGCGTCATGCCGACTACATCTGCCAGGAGACGCTGTCCCTGGAGCTGGTGGAGGGGCCTCCCCCGGCCGATGCCTACGCCCAGGAGCAGACGGTGGACGGCCATCGCGTCCTCCTGGCTGTCAGGCGGGCGGGCTAGCCTCGCGCTGCCGCCCTTCCTCCCCTCCGGCGAGGGCGGCCGACACCTCGGCGCCGAAGAGGGCGATAGAGGCGCTGACGTAGACCCAGAACAGGAAGGCGGCCACCGCGCCCAGGGAGCCGAACACCACGTCGAAGTTGGCGAAGTTGCGCACGTACAGACCGAACAGGTTCTTGGCCACCTCGAACATCAGGGCGGCCACCAGCGCCCCGGGCAGGGCCACTCGCAGCGAGGGCTGGCGGGCCGGCACCAGCCGGTACAGCAGCAGAAAGGCGCCAAGGGACACGACGAACGGCAACAGGTAGGTGGGCACCAGCCAGAGGGCCGTCACCAGCGGGCGCACGCCTTCGGGTCCCTGTGCCCGCCCGCTGGCCAGGGCAAGGATCGCGGTGGCCCCTACCGAGCCCACCAGCAGGAGCCCGAGCAGACCCATGGTGACGAAATCGGTCAGCTTGGCCCGGAGCAGCGGCCTGTCCCCGGCCTCGAAGACCACGTTCAGGCTGCGGCGCAGAGCACCGAACATGTTGCTGGCACTCCAGGCCGAGCCCAGCAGGCCCACCAGGCCGATGCCGCCGCTGGCCGGGCCGCTGATGGTCCGGAAGAGGTCTTCCAGGTCCTGGCGGCCCTCGGTGGGGCTCAGGGGCAGGGCGTCCATGACAGCGTCGATAGCGCGCTGTTGCAGGTCGGAATCGCGCAGGAGCAGGCCGGCCACACCGGCGGCGAAGACCAGCAGCGGGAAGATAGAAAACATGACATAATAGGACACGGCCGCCGCCAGCAGCGAGCACTGGTGGGCGGAGAAGCGGCGGGCGGCGGTGAGGAGGAGGCGGCCGAGGGTGCGTGCGGCGGCCAGGCGGGGATGGTCGGCAGCCCTGACCGCCAGGGCGCGCAGACGGAAGACCATCGCCTGCCCTCATGATATCACGGCCACGGGGTTGACCCGCGGCCCGCATGTGAAGCTATACTCAGGGGAGACTGCAGGCATGCCGCGGCTGGGAGAGCTACTGGAGCAGACAAGGCTCGAGCGGGGCCTCTCCCTCGAAGACGTCGAGCGCGACACGCGCATACCCCGCAAGTACATCCTCGCCCTGGAGCAGGAAGACTTCTCCCAGCTGCCACCCCTCGTCTATGCCCGCGGGTTCGCCCGCGCCTACGCCTCCTACCTGGGCCTCAACCCGCGCGATGTGCTCGCCCTCCTGCCCGTGCAGGAGGAGGAAGAGGTCAAGCTGCGCCCGCTGACCAGGGTCGAGAGGCCGCGGACCTTCAGCGGCAGCGCCCTCGGCCTGGTGGCCGTGCTCTCGGCCATCGCCCTGGCGCTGGCGGCGGTGGTGGGCCTGGGCCGGGAGCGCTCTTCCCGCCTCGAGCTGGGCCCCTCGGCGGCGCAGGTGCGCCCAGACGCCGTGCCGCAACTGGTGGGCAGGGACATGGCCGAGGTCGCTGCCGAACTGGAGTCCCGGGGCCTGGACTACGTGCTCATCGCCGTGCCGGACGGCCAGGACTCCCAGGGCAGGGTGGTGGCCCAGTTGCCGGGCGCCGGCCAGCGACCCGACTCCGGCCAGCCGGTGCTGGTGGTGGTGGGCCGCTGAGGCTGACCCGGCGGTATGCGGCCGCTCCCCCGTCCGTTCCTCCAGGCACCGTCCCTGCCCTCTCTGGCCGGGCTGGCCCTCGGCACGGCCGCGGGGTTGGCCGGCTTCGTGGGCTGGCGTTGGGTGCGCCCCTGGCGCTGGCCCGACCCCCCGGACCTCGCCGGGGAGGAATTCTTTTTCCCCAGCCTCGACAGCACCCCTCTGCGTGGGCTATGGCTCCCGGGCGCGTCGGGCCGCCCTGTCCTCGTGCTCTGTCATGGCTACTTCCGTAGCCTGGGCGAGCCCTACCACCTGGGCCGCCACCTTAACGATATGGGCTACCATGTCCTGCTGTTCGACTTCAGGGCCTGCGGCAAGAGCGGCGGCCGTTATACCACCCTCGGCGCGCGGGAGGTGCTGGATGTGCTGGCGGCGGTGCGCCGGGCCAGGGAGAGGGCGGGGACGGCCGTGGCCGTGCTGGGCATCTCCATGGGGGCGGCGGCGGGCATCATGGCTGCAGCCAGGGAGCCCAGTATCGGGGCGGTTGTCGCCGATTCGCCCTACGCCGACCTGCAGGGCGTGCTCGCCCACCGGCTCTCTCGTCTCGCGCCCTGGCCGCCCCTGGGGCTGCTGGGCCGGGCCAGCATGCGCATGGGTGAGCTGCTGGCGGGCTTCCGGGCCCGAGAGGTGCGGCCTGCCGACTTCGTGGGCGGCATCGCCCCGCGACCCCTGCTGCTAGTCTACGGCGAGAACGATTCCTTTGTGCCGCCCGAGCAGCGGGAAGAGATGTGGCGGCGGGCCGGCCAGCCCAAGCAGATGTGGACGGCCCCCGGCAGCGATCACGCCATGGCGCGCCTCGACTATCCGCAGCAGTACCTTGAGCTGGTGAGGGACTTCCTCGCCCGCTACCTCGACGGGGAAGCCAGCTAGAAGCGCTCTTTGTTCAGGGGGTGGATGACCTCGGTACGATAGTCCACCAGCTCCATGTCCACGCGCTGAGAGCGGACGTAGTCCACCACTGCCGCCAGCACCTCGTGGGCGTGGCGCTCCGAGTTGGTGACGCAGGAGATGCCGATGGAGACCATCTGCCACAAGTCGTGGTCATCGACTTCCGCCACAGAGACATTGAACCGGTTCTGTAGGCGTGAGGTGAGGGAACGCACCGCCTGGCGCTTGCCCTTCAGGGAGTGGTTCTCGGGCAGGCGGAGCCAGATGCGGCAGAGGCCGACGGTCATCACGGTTCTGCACCCTGCCCCTGGCGAGGATACCAGTCTTGGCCCGGAGAGGCCAGCTCCGCCAGCGGTGGCAGGTCCTCGGGCCGCTCCAGGCCGAAGTGCTCCAGGAAGCGGAAGGTGGTGCCGTACAGGTACGGGCGGCCAGGCCTCTGGGCCCTGCCCACTTCGGTCACCAGTCCACGCTCCTTGAGCGAGGCCAGCGCCCGCTCGCAGCCCACTCCACGGATGGCCTCGATCTCGGCACGGGTCACGGGCTGCTTGTAGGCAATGATGGCCAGGGTCTCCAGGGCAGCGCGGGAGAGGCGGTCGGGGTGGGAGAGGCCCATGAAGCGTTCGATGTAGGCGGAGGTCTCGGGCGCGGTGGCCATCTGGGCTGCCTGACCGTGGCGCAGAAGGCGGACGCCGCGGCCGCGGCACTCGGCTGCCAGCTCTTGCAGGGCAGCCTCTACGGCCTCCTGGCCCGCCCCGGCGATCTCGGCCAGGACGGCCACGGGCACGGGGCCATCGGCTACGAAGAGGATGGCCTCCAGGACAGCCTTGAGGGGCGGCTGCTGCTCCTGTTCCTGCATGGACCCGAGGGCTGGCGCTCTCCCCAGGCCATGATAGCGATGACTGGCCCGCCTTCCAAGGGGCGACCCCCGGCCCTGCCCCCCGTCAGCCCAGCCCTAGGCGTACGGCCGGCGGTAGCCACAGACAGCGCAGACCAGGTAACGCTCCCCGTGGGCAGCGGGCCCACCGCAGCAGGGACAGCGGGGATGCGAGAGCAGGGGGAGCTTCATCTGCACGCCGATGTAGGTGGCCGCCATGACACCCTCCCGCACCAGAACGTCTGTTCGCTAGCATAGTAGAACAGACGTTCCAGAAAGTCAAGAGGGGCGGAGGCGTCTCAGTGGGGCAGCCCGAAGGTGTGGGTGGTGGGCAAGGGCTGCGCGTCGAGGCTGGCAGCATGGACGGGCCGGCTCGCCGCTGGCCGCGTCGGGCCGGGGCCGCTTCTGCTCCGCCAAGCGGCCCGAACCTATTGACAACGCCGCGGCCGGCTTGCTATGGTAGGGGTTGATGGTCGGGCCAAGGTCCCCGTCCGTTCCCCGATCTATGTCCCTGCCTTTTTGCTAGCCCAGTCCCTTAATCATCCAGCCTTGGGAGGAGTGTCCGCTCATGGTGGTGGCTAGAGCCGTCTCCCCTGACTCCCGTGGCCTGCCCAGCATGGCCAAGTCCTACTCCCGCATACCCGACGCCCTGGAACTCCCGGACCTGATCCTCATCCAGAAGCAGTCGTACAGGTGGTTCATCGAGGAGGGGCTGCAGGAGCTCCTGGACGAGATCTCGCCCGTACAGGACTACACTGGCGGACGTCTGGAGCTGCGCTTCGAGAAGGACATCTACCCCAGGGGCGACCCCATCGATGACATGGTGGACGAGGTACCCCTGGAGGACGTGTACGACCAGCAGGGCAACCTGTTGGCTGCCCGGGGCCAGCCCCTTACTCGCGAGCAAGCCCGGGCGCTCAAAGACGCCGGCATCGAGTCGGTGCCCGTCCGCCCCTACCGCCTGGACAACCCCAAGTTCAGCGAGGAAGAGTGCCGCGAGAAGGACCTGACCTACTCCGCCCCCCTGCGCCTGAATGTGCGCCTGGTAGTCAAGGAGACAGGGGAGATAAAGGAGCAGCAGATCTTCCTGGGCGAGATGCCCCTCATGACCCCCCGCGGCACCTTCATCGTCAACGGGGCCGAGCGGGTGGTGGTCTCCCAGCTGGTGCGGTCGCCCGGGGCCTATTTCACCCTCGAGCGCGACCAGACCACCGGTCGGCTCGTCTGCTACGCCAAGCTCATCCCCAACCGAGGCGCCTGGCTGGAGTTCGAGACCACGGCCCGCGACGTCATCTACGTCAAGGTGGACAGGCGGCGCAAGCTGCCCGTCACCATCCTTTTGCGGGCCTGCTTCGAGAAGGAAGGCGTCCAGAACGATGAGGCCCTGGGCACGAACGAGCAGCTCCTGGACCTCTTCGCCGACGTGGACAACGACCCGGTCCACCACTACATCCGCGCCACCCTGGACAGGGACACCTCCTGCCGCAACAAGAAGGAGGCCATCACCGAGTTCTACAAGCGCATGCGGCCGGGCGACCCGCCCACGGCCGAGAACGCCCGCCGCCTGCTGTTCGACCTGTTCTTCAACCCGCGGCGCTACGACCTGAGCCGGGTGGGCCGCTACAAGCTCAACAAGCGGCTGGGCCTGAACGAGGACTTGCGCCAGCGGGTGCTCACCTTCCGCGACCTGGTGGCGGTCATCAAGGAGATGATCCGCCTGAACAATGGCCTGGGCCAGCCCGACGACATCGACCACCTGGGCAACCGGCGGGTGCGCACCGTGGGCGAGCTGATCCAGAACGCCCTGCGCATAGGCTTCCTGCGCATGGAGCGGGGCATCCGCGACCGCATGAGCATCACCGAGGTGGCCCAGGCGGCGCCGGCAGGCCTCATCAACGTGCGGCCGGTGCAGGCGGCCATCCGCGAGTTCTTCGGCAGCTCCCAGCTCTCCCAGTTCATGGACCAGACCAACCCGCTGGCCGAGCTCACTCATAAGCGCCGCCTGTCGGCCCTGGGGCCGGGAGGGCTGTCCCGCGACCGGGCGGGCTTCGAGGTGCGGGACGTCCACCCCAGCCACTACGGCCGCATCTGCCCCATCGAGACGCCCGAGGGTCCCAACATCGGCCTGATCGGCTCCCTGGCGACCTACGGCAAGGTGAACCAGTTCGGCTTCATCGAGACCCCCTACCGGCGCGTCTACAGGGAGTTGCCCAAGGACTCGCCCCTGCTGCTGGGCCGCATCCTGCGCGAGGACGTGTGCGACGGCGACGGGCAGGTCATCGCCCCTGCCGGCGCCGAGGTGACGCCGGAGCTGGCCGAACGCCTGGCCCGGCTGCCCGATGGCGCCGTGGTCAAGGTGCGGCCCTTCGTGTCGGACCATGTGGAATACCTCTCCGCCGATGCCGAAGAGGGCTACGTCATTGCTCAGGCCAACTCCCCGGTGGACCAGCGGGGGCACTTCCTGGACGAGCGCCTGGAGGCACGCCGCGGCGGCCACTTCATCTCCGCCCGCCCCGAAGAGGTGGACTATGTGGACCTGACGCCCAAGCAGACGGTCTCCGTGGCCGCCTCCCTGATCCCCTTCCTCGAGCACGACGACGCCAGCCGCGCCCTCATGGGGGCCAACATGCAGCGGCAGGCGGTGCCGCTGGTGCGCCCCGAGGCGCCCCTGGTGGCCACGGGCATGGAGCGGCGGGCGGCCAGCGACTCGGGACAGATCGTGGTGGCCGAGGACGATGGTTGGGTCAAGAGCGTGGTCGGCGACAGCATCACCGTCGTCTACGATAACGGCATCGAGAAGACGTATCGCCTCTTCAAGTTCCTCCGCTCCAACCAGGGCACCTGTCTCAACCAGCGGCCTGTAGTACGCAAGGGCCAGCGGGTGCGCAAGGGCGACCCCCTGGCCGACTCCTGCTCCACCGACGGCGGCGAGCTGGCGCTGGGCCAGAACCTGCTCGTGGCCTTCATGGCCTGGGAGGGCTACAACTTTGAGGACGCCATCATCATCTCCGAGGCGGTGGTGAGGGACGACCGCTACACCTCCATCCACATCGAGGAGTACGAACTGGAGGCCCGCGACACCAAGCTAGGCCCGGAGGAGATCACCCGCGACATCCCCAACGTGGGCGAGGAGTCCCTCAAGGACCTGGACGAGTGGGGCGTGGTGCGCATCGGCGCCGAGGTGCGGGCCGGCGATATCCTGGTGGGCAAGATAACCCCTAAGGGCGAGACGGAGCTCTCGGCCGAGGAGAAGCTGTTGCGGGCCATCTTCGGCGAGAAGGCCCGCGAGGTGAAGGACACCTCCCTGCGCATGCCCCACGGCGAATGGGGCCGCGTCATCGGTACCCGCTTCTTCGCCCGGCCCGACCCCGGCCACGGCCAGGAAGGCCACCAGTGCCGCTGGCCGCCCTACGCCGAGCTGACCGAAAACCTGTCGGTGGGCGTCACGGCCAAGGTGCGGGTGTTCGTGGCCCAGCGTCGCCCCATCACCGTGGGCGACAAGATGGCCGGCCGTCACGGCAACAAGGGCGTCATCGCCCGCATCCTGCCCGTGGAGGACATGCCCCACCTGCCCGACGGCACGCCCGTGGACATCGTCCTCAACCCCATCGGCGTGCCCAGCCGTATGAACATCGGCCAGGTGCTGGAGACGCACCTGGGCTGGGCGGCCATGCGCCTGGGCTTCCGGGCCATCTCGCCCGTGTTCGACGGCGGCAACCCTCAGACCATCGAGGACGCCCTCTCCCGCGTGTGGCTGGTGGAGCAGGCGGGGGCCCTCCTGCCCTACCCCGTGGCCCAGCCCAACCCGGTGGGAGAAAGGGTGGACTACGAGCGCGTCAGCCAGTGGCTGCGACAGCGGGGCTACGACCCCGACAAGGTCTTTTCCGAAGAGCACGTGGGCGAGGCCAAGCGGGCGGCCCTGGAGCTGTGGCTGGAGCAGCAGGGCGAGAAGGACGTGCGCGGGCGGCCTCTGGCCGAGCTGGACGAGCTGGCCGAGAGGCTCCTGCTGGAGCGTGGCGTGGCCGCCCCCACCTACGGCCGCCAGGTGCTCATCGATGGCCGCACCGGCGAGCCCTTCGACCAGCCGGTGACGGTGGGGTACATCTACATGATGAAGCTCATCCACCTGGTGGAGGACAAGATCCACGCCCGCTCTACGGGCCCCTATTCCCTCATCACCCAGCAGCCGCTGGGGGGCAAGGCCCAGTTCGGCGGCCAGCGCTTCGGCGAGATGGAGGTATGGGCCCTGGAGGCCTACGGGGCAGCCCACACCCTGCAGGAGATGCTGACCATCAAGTCCGACGACGTGGTGGGGCGCCAGAAGGCCTACGAGGCTATCGTCAAGGGTGACGATATCCAGGAGCGGGGCGTGCCCGAGTCCTTCAAGGTGCTCATGCGCGAGCTCCAGAGCCTGTGCCTGTCCGTACAGCCCCTGCGCGAGGAGGAGCCGGTGGCCCTGCCCGAGACGGCCACCGCTGACCTGCCCCGCCTGGGCATCGACCTGAGAGGTTTCGAAAAGGGGGAGGATCTCCTTGGCAACTGAGAACCAGGAATTCAACGCCGTCCGCATCTCCCTGGCCTCGCCGGAGCAGATCCGCTCCTGGTCCTACGGTGAGGTCACCAAGCCGGAGACCATCAACTACCGTACCCTGCGGCCGGAGAAGGACGGCCTGTTCGACGAGAAGATCTTCGGCCCCACCAAGGACTTCGAGTGCTACTGCGGCAAGTACAAGCGGGTCCGCTATCGGGGCGTCATCTGCGACAAGTGCGGCGTGGAGGTGACCCGCGCCCGCGTCCGTCGCGAGCGCATGGGTCACATCGAGCTGGCCGCGCCGGTGGCCCACATCTGGTTCGTGCGCGGCACCCCCAGCCGCATCGGCCTGCTGCTGCACATATCCCCACGCAACCTGGAGCGGGTGCTCTACTTCGCCCAGTACATCGTCACCAGGGTCGACGCCCAGGCCAAGGAGCGGGCCATCTCCGAGCTGCGCCGGCGCATGGACGAACGGCTGGCCGAACTGGAAGGGGCCTACCAGGAGCGGCTCGCCGAGCTGGAGCGGGCCCGCGAAGAGACGCAAGAAGAGATGGAGGCCATGCGCCAGCAGGAGGCCGACGAGGAGGCTTTGGCTGGCCTCGCCTCTCGACTGCAGCAGATTCAGCGAGAGCTGGAGGAGCTGCAGGCCCGCCACCAGGAGGAGCGAGAGAAGGCGCGCCACCAGTTCGAGGAGCAGATCGACGAACTGGAAGACCTCACCGACCCGGTGAGCGATGACCAGTGCACCTTCCTCACCGACCAGAAGTACCGGGAGCTGGCGGACCGCTACGGCCAGCTGTTCGAGGCCGGCATGGGGGCCGAGGCCATCCTCGACATCCTGCGGCGCCTGGACCTGGACCGCCTCGCTCAGAAGCTGCGCCGCGAGATCGCCAGCACCACCGGCCAGCGGCGCAAGGTAGCCATCAAGCGGCTGAAGCTGGTGGAGAGCTTCCGCAAGAGCGGCAACAAGCCCGAGTGGATGATCGTCACCGTGCTGCCCGTCCTCCCGCCCGACCTGAGGCCCATGGTCCAGCTCGACGGCGGCCGCTTCGCCACCAGCGACCTCAACGACCTCTACCGGCGCGTAATCAACCGCAACAACCGGCTCAAGCGGCTGCTGGAGCTGGGGGCCCCCGAGATCATCGTCCGCAACGAGAAGCGAATGCTTCAGGAGGCGGTGGACTCGCTCATCGACAACGGGCGGCGGGGCCGCCCCGTGCAGACGGCGGGCAACCACCGCCTCAAGAGCCTGTCCGACCTTCTGCGGGGCAAGCAGGGGAGGTTCCGTCAGAACCTGCTGGGCAAGCGGGTGGACTATTCCGGCCGCTCCGTCATCGTGGTGGGGCCGGAGCTGAAGCTGCACCAGTGCGGCCTCCCCAAGCGCATGGCCCTGGAGCTGTTCAAGCCCTTCGTCATGCGCGGCCTGGTGGAGAAGGGGCTCGCCCATAACATCAAGTCGGCCAAGCGCATGGTAGAGCGGGCCCGGCCCGAGGTGTGGGACGTGCTGGAGGAAGTGGTCAAGGAGCGGCCAGTGCTGCTCAACCGCGCCCCCACCCTGCACCGGCTGGGCATCCAGGCCTTCGAGCCTATCCTCATCGATGGCTCGGCCATCCAGCTCCACCCCCTGGTGTGCTCGGCCTTCAATGCCGACTTCGATGGCGACCAGATGGCGGTGCACGTGCCCCTGTCCCGCCGGGCGGTGGCCGAGGCGCGCCAGGTGATGCTCTCCAGCCATAACCTGCTCCTGCCCGCCAACGGCGAGCCGGTGGTCATCCCCACCCTGGAGATGGTGCTGGGCATCTACTACCTGACGCTGGTGAAGCCGGGCGCCCGCGGCGAGTACAGGGAGGGGGTATTCCCGCCCCAGGGCGTCTACGCCAGCTTCGCCGAGGCCAAGCTGGCCTACGAGATGGGCCATGTGGACCTGCAGGCCCGCATCCTGGTTCGGGACGAGCGCACCGGCGGCCAGGTCGTGGAGACCACTATGGGCCGCATCCTCTTCAACGAGGTGGTACCGGCGGAACTGGGCTTCCGCAACCAGGTGATGGACAAGAAGGCCATCAAAGACCTGGTGGCCGAGTGCTACCGACGCCTCGGCGAGGCGGCCACAGCCGAGATGGTGGACCGCATGAAGGACTTGGGCTTCCGCTTCGCCACCCGCTCGGGCATCACCATCGCCATGAACGACCTGAAGGTGCCCGAGGAGAAGGAGCGGCTGCTGCAGGAGGCCGACCAGCGCATCGCCGAGATCCAAGAGCAGTACGCGCTGGGCCTCATCACCGAGGAGGAGCGCTATCAGCAGGCGGTGCAGGTCTGGCGGGAGACCACCGACCGCATGCAGGACCTCATCGAGCAGAACCTCTCGCGTTACGGTGGCATCTATCTGATGGCCGTGTCGGGGGCCAAGGGTAACATCAGCCAGATCGCCCAGATGGCGGGCATGCGAGGCCTCATGTCCGACCCCTCAGGCCGCATCATCGACCTGCCCATCCGTTCCAGCTTCCGCGAGGGGCTGACGGTGCTGGAATACTTCATCTCCACCCACGGCGCCCGCAAGGGGATGGCCGACACGGCCCTGCGCACGGCCGACTCTGGCTACCTGACGCGGCGGCTGGTGGACGTGGCCCAGGACGTCATCGTCCTGGAGGACGACTGCGGCACCACCCAGGGCATCTGGCTGGGCACGCCCTCCCCCGAGCGCATGGCCATCCAGGGCATGCGCGACCGCATCATCGGTCGGCTGGCCGCCGCCGACGTGGTGGACGCCAACACCGGCGAGGTGCTGGCTGCCCGCGGCCAGGAGATCGACGAGGAGACGGCCCAGCGCATCGACGAGGCCGAGGCCATAGAAGTCATGGGCAGGCGCATGGCAGGCCAGGACAAGCAGGTCTACGTGCGCTCGCCCCTCTCCTGCCAGGCGAAGCGCGGCATCTGCGCCAAGTGCTACGGCCGCGACCTGGCCCGTGGCCGCCTGGTGGCCCCGGGCGAGGCCGTGGGCATCATCGCCGCCCAGAGCATCGGCGAGCCCGGCACCCAGCTGACCATGCGCACCTTCCACACCGGTGGCGTGGCCGGCGAGGACATCACCACCGGCCTGCCCAGGGTGGAGGAGCTGTTCGAGGCGCGGGTGCCCAAGGGCGCCGCCGCCATGGCCGAGATCGACGGCTTCCTGGAGGTAGAGGACCGAGCCGACCATCGCGTTTTGCGGGTGGTCAGCACCGAGCACTACCAGGAAGACTACCCCCTGGCCGAAGGCGCCCAGGTGCTGGTGAGCGAGGGGCAGCAGGTAGAGGCCGGCCAGGTGCTGGCCCGCCTGCCCGAGCCCGGCGATGGCCAGGCGCTGCCAGTCCCCGTGCAGTCGGAGGTGGTGGCCCGCACCGCCGGCGAAGTAGCCCTGGTGGCCCCGGACCGCATCAGCATCATCTACGAGGAGCGGGAGCAACGGGACTACGTCGTTCCCCGGACCGCCCGCCTCAAGGTGCAGCCGGGCGACTACGTGCGCGCAGGGCAGGCACTGACCGAGGGCCCCCTCAACCCGCAGGACATCCTGCGCATCCAGGGGCCGGAGGCCGTCCAGGCCTACCTCGTGGAGGAGATCCAGAAGGTCTACAGCTCCCAGGGCGTGAACATCAACGACAAGCACATCGAGGTCATCATCCGCCAGATGCTGCGGCGGGTGCGAGTGGACCATCCTGGCGACACTGACTTCCTGCCCGGCGACCTGGTGGACCGCTTCAGGTTCGAGGAGGAGAACGCCAAAGTGCTGGCCGAGGGTGGCGAGCCGGCCACGGCCCAGCCGGTGCTGCTGGGCATCACCAAGGCCGCCCTCCACACCGACAGCTTCCTGGCAGCCGCCTCCTTCCAGGAGACCACCCGCGTCCTTACCGATGCCGCCATCGAGGGCAAAGTGGACCACCTCCTGGGGCTGAAGGAGAACGTCATCATCGGCCGGCTGATTCCCGCCCGGGCGCCCATCGTGGTCGAGGAGCCGCCCGAGGAGCGGCCCGCGCCGCGCCCGTCCCTGTGGGCCGCGGGCGCCGAGGAGGACGTGGCCGCCTTCTTCGGGCCCGAGGAGGAAGAAGAGGAGGAGGAAGAAGAAGAGGAGGAGTAGGGGGTCCCGCTGCCACCGGGAGGGGGCTGGATGAACAGTCCAGCCCCCTTCGCTCCCCTAACCTAGCGCCGGGCGGCCGCCTGGCGCGCCGCCCCAGGAGGTTACCGGCCGTGGCCACCACCGACAGCGCCGCTCCCGCCCCCGACGCCGGCCCGCTGGAGTCGGCCCTGGCCCAGTTCCACGCAGCCGCCGAGCGCCTGGGGCTGGAAGCGGGGCTGCGGGAAGTCCTCTCCCACTGCAAGCGGGAGCTGGTAGTCAACTTCCCCGTCCGCATGGACGATGGCTCCCTGCGCGTCTTCACCGGTTACCGCGTCCAGCACAACGTGGCCCGCGGGCCGGGCAAGGGCGGCATCCGCTACCACCCGAAGGTAGACCTGGACGAGGTCCGCGCCCTGGCCATGTGGATGACCTGGAAGGCGGCGGTGGTAGACCTGCCCTATGGCGGCGCCAAGGGAGGCGTGGCCGTGGACCCCAAGGCGCTCTCGCCGCGGGAGCTGGAGAACCTGACCCGCCGCTACGCCACTGAGCTGTCCGTCATCATCGGCCCCAATGAGGACATACCCGCCCCTGATATGGGCACCACACCCCAGGTGATGGCCTGGATCATGGACACCCTCAGCATGCACCGGGGACACACCGTCCTGGGCGTGGTCACCGGCAAGCCTACCAGCGTGGGCGGCAGCCGCGGGCGGGTGGAGGCCACAGGCCTGGGCATCCTGCACATGGTGGAGCAGGCTGTAGCCCTGCGCGGACTGCAGAAGGACGGCCTGACGGTGGCCGTCCAGGGCTTCGGCAACGTCGGCTCCGTGGCTGCCTGGCACCTGCACCGCGCCGGCTACCGGGTGGTGGCCGTCAGCGACTCGGGCGGCGGCATCTACAACCCCCGCGGCCTCGACCCCGACGCCCTGTGGCACCACAAGCAGGCCGAGGGCACCTTCCGCCACTGCCCCTTCGGCGACGCCATCACCAACCAGGAGCTCCTGGCGCTGCCCGTGGGCATCCTGGTGCCCGCGGCGGTAGAGGGACAGATCACGGCCGCCAATGCCGACCAGGTCAAGGCCAGGATCATCGTCGAAGGGGCCAACGGGCCCACCACCCCTGCCGCCGATGCCATCCTCAAGGCAAAGGGCGTGCTGGTGGTGCCCGACATCCTGGCCAACTCGGGGGGAATCATCGTCTCCTACTTCGAGTGGGTCCAGGACTTGCAATACTACTTCTGGGACGAGAACGAGATCCGCGAGCGCCAGCGCCGCATCATGGTACGGGCCTTCCGGGAGGTGGCCGCCCTGGCCGAGGCGGAAGGCGTGACCCTGCGGGAGGCAGCCATGCTGCTGGCCGTCAAGAGGGTGGCCGAGGCCACCGTCACCCGCGGCATCTACCCCTGAGGCAGGCCCACAGCGGCACGGTAGGACTGCCAGGCCCGCCACAACGCCTGCCGGTCAGCTCCCACGTCTGCCACCTCCCAGGGCAGGGGCTCGTCGCGGCCCCGCTCGCGGCTGGCGTACTCGGCGGCGGAAAGCCCCATCTCGGCCAGGGCCTGCTCCCAGGGCGCCCAGGCGAAGGACTCGCGGTGCGTGTCCAGTCGCGCCCCCAGCTCCCGGGCGCGACGCGCCACGGCACCCAGCCGCTGGTCGCCCCGGGCCAGCATGGCAGCGAGCACGGCCCGTTCCGCCCTCTCGCCGATGACCTCGACCCCGGCGCGCTTGCATTCCGACCGGAGGCTGGCCGTGGCCCGTTCCAGTTCCTCCGGCGGCGGCTGGGCCGCCCACTGGAACGGTGTCCATGGCCTGGGGACGAACAGAGAGACCTCCACGCGGACGTGGGCGCGCGCCCCGTGGCGCGCCTTGCCGGCCCTGCGCACCTCACGCACCAGGTCCACCAGAGCGCGGACGTCATCGGCCTCCTCACCGGGGAGGCCGAGCTCCACCTGGACGCGCAGGGACGTCCAGCCGCGGGCGAAGGCCGATTCGGCCGCCTCGGCTACGGTGGCATCGCTGTGGCCGAGCCCTTGGGCCGACCGCAGCCGCTCCGACGCTGCGCCCAACCAGAACGTGAGTCCTCCAGCCGGCCTGCCGCCCGACAGCACCGAGGCCGCTTCCACCCATGCCGTCTCGGGAGGCAAGCGCGACAGACGCACCGTGACCTCGGGCGGCAGCGCCTGGCGCAGGCCCAGGGCCAGCTCGTGCCCCTGCGAATAGGGGCTGCCGGTCAGAAACACATCGCGATAGCCGGTGGCCCGCAGGGCGTCCAGAACGCCCTCAACGACCTGGGCGGCGGGACGCTCGCGGCGTGGGCCCCAATAGGGGCCTGGGCGGGGGGCACAGGGCGCCTGGCCGCCGCCGCGTACGAGCTCCACCTCCAGCCCCTCGCGCACCGTCTCCACGAAAGGCACCACTGGCCGGGTGGGTAGGGGAGGCAGAGGCTCCGCCCACCGGGCGGTCGGCCGCCCTCCCAGGGCCGGCACCCAGACTCCGGGCGCCCGCGCCAGAGACTCGAGGCGCGACTGCCGGCCACGCGCCCCTGCCAATGCCCGGGCGATCTCCGGCAGCAGTGGTTCCGGGTCGCCGTAGACGAAGGCGTCCACGGCCTCGGCTAGCGGCCAGGGGTTCAGCACGCCGGGGCCGGCAGCCATGACCAGGGGGCCGTCTGACCGCTCGCCTGCTTCGGCGGGCAGGCCCGACAGGTGCAACAGGTCGAGGACGGCTGCGCAGCACAGCTCCGAGGGCACCCACACCAGAATGGCGTCATAGTCGGTGGGCTGGCGCCGCCCCTCCAGCGACCACAGCGTGTAGCCCTCCTCCCGCAGGAGCAGCTCCAGGTCGGGCCAGGGCGAAAACAGGCGGTGGCAGAGCGTGTCCGGCACGGCATTGAGGACCTGGTAGAGCCCCTGGAAGACGGGGCAGGCCATGCCCACCTCGTAGACATCGGGGTAGGCCAGCAGCAGGTGCAGCGCTGCCTCGCCCCAGGGCCGGCGGTCGGCGTTCCACTCGGCGTCGGTGTAGCGGGCGGGGCGCGTTGTCCTGGGCAGGATGGCGTCGAGGTCTGGCGGAAGCACGGGGACCTCCTGCGTGGGGGTCGCGAATAGCCATGTTACGGAAGGCGGGCGCCAGGCACAAGCGCGCCCGTTGCGCGTGGGCCGTCCTCAACTGCCATCAGGGCGCTGGTTGAAGCTGGCGCCCGCCGAGGACATAATCGGCCTTGGTGCCATGGGACAGGGACCGGTGCCAGTGCCCCTGGTCATCGCCCGAATCGTGGCGGTGACGGGGGTGGGCTTTTGCTCGGCCATCGGCGTCTTCCTGCTGATCGGCGGCATCTGGCATTTGGGACTGGGCTTTCTGGCCGCCACCGTCCTGTTCATCGCCCTCATGTTCCTCATCGAACGGGGCCGCTAGGCTTCGTTGCCAGGGCACCCTGGCCGTGCTATGCTGAGCGCAAGGGAGGAAGGGGCAGAGATGCCGTTCTTGCTGTTCCAGGGGCTGGGGCCCACTGAGCTCCTCATCATCTTCGCCATCATCGTGGTGCTGTTCGGGGCGTCGCGCATCGCCGATATCGGCGGGGCCATAGGCCGGGCCATCCGCGAGTTTCGGCGCGAGGTCCGCGACCCCGACGAAGCGCGTCCGCGAGTGGAGGAGAGGGAGCGGCGCCGCGTGCGGGGCCCCGAGTCCTACCGCGAGGACCGGCCCGACTACCGCCACTAGGGCCTCAGCCTTCCTCGATGGTGATGCTCAGGATGGCATCGCCAGGAGGAGGCTCCGCCTGGCAGGGGTTGTTGCTGCTGGGACGCTGGAAGCACGGGTTGCGCTCGGTGAGCGACTCGACCACCTCCAACCCCGCCACCACTTCCCCGAACACCGTGTCCCGCCCGTCGAGCCGCGGCTGGTCGCCCAGCAGAATGTAGAACTGGCTGCCGCTCAGGTCCATGCCGCCCGCTATGGGCGCAAGGGCGACGGCCCCCCGCCGGTGGGAGAGGTCGTTCTGCTCCACGGGCAATGTGTAGCCAGGCCCGCCGGCGCCGGTGCAGGTGAGGGAGCCATCGGCCCGGCAGGTGGGGTCGCCTGTCTGGGCGAAGGCGTAGGCCGGGTCCTTGCGGACGATGTGGAAGACGAGGCCGTTGTAGAATCCTTCCCGCGCCAGGAAGACGAAGCTGTTGACAGCCAGCGGAGCTTTGTCGGCCCGCAGCCTTATGCGGATGTCGCCCTTGCTGGTGCGGATGACGGCTGTGTAGCTCTTGGACGGGTCGATGACCTGTTGCGGGCCGGGATAGGTCTTCACCCCGGGGGCCTGGGCCGTGGGGGTAGGTGTGGCGCCGGGCGTGGGCTCCACCCGGGGCGTGGTAGTGCCGCCGGTAAGGCCGCCGAAGCCCACCGCCGCCATGCTGGCGATGATGAGCACGATGAAGGCGATGTAGAAGGCGCGGACGCTAAAGATGAGGTTGAGGGGGAAGGGTGGCCCCGCCCGGCGGGGCCTGGGCCGAGGGCGAGGTCGACGTTCTCGGCGGGCCAGGGCTCCGACTCCTCGGTATGCTCCACAGGGGCGTGCGCCCGCGCTCCAGTATAGCGCAAGGCCAGAATAGGCGCTCCCGTGCCCCCGCTACTGGACCGTGAGGCCGCCGTCCACCACCAGGCAGTGGCCCGTGACGAAGGAGGACGCGTCCGAGAGCAGCCAGGCCGCCGCTGCCGCCACTTCTTCCGGCTCGGCGAAGCGGCCCAGGGGCTCGAGCCGCGAGAAGCGGGCCGCCAGCTCGGGGTCGCCGCCCAGCACCCGCTCCACCATGGGCGTGCGCACCACGCCGGGGCAGACGGCGTTGACGCGGATGCCGGCGCGGGCGTACTCCAGGGCAGCGGTGCGCGTCAGGGCCGCCACGCCCTGCTTGGCAGCGGTGTAGGCAGGTGCTCCACGCCAGCCCACCATGCCCGCCACCGAGCCCGTGTTGACGATGGCCCCGCCGCCCTGGGCCAGCATCTGCCGCAGCTCATACTTCATGCACAGCCACACGCCCTTCAGATTGATGGCGATGACCCTGTCCCAGTCCTCTTCCTCGTAGTCGGCGGTGCGAGCGGTAGCGCCCTCGATGCCAGCGTTGTTGAAGGCCCCGTCCAGCCGGCCGAACCGGGCCGCGACCTCGCCCACCATGGCCTCCACTTCCCGGGCGCGGGAGACGTCGCAGCGCAGGAAGAGGGCGGCCGCGCCCGCTTCCTCCACCTGGCCGGCCACGTCTTTCCCTCGCTCGTCCACGTCGGCTATGGCCACCGCCCTGGCGCCCTCGCGAGCGAAGAGGACAGCGGCGGCGCGCCCGATGCCGGAGGCGCCGCCGGTGACCAGCACCACCTTATCGCGCAGAAGACCGTGCCCGTCCTTCATGACCCCATCCTCTTACTCCCAGGAGCGCTCGTCCACCAGCACCCTGGCATCTTCGGGCAGCGAGCCGGGCGCGAGCACCTCCACCCTGTCCACCCGCACCCGCCACAGGGACTGCAGGCGCGCCTGCAGGGACTCCAGGTCGGGTGGAGGGGCGCCGGGGGCCAGCTCCAGCCGCAGCACCAGCTCGTCGCGGTGCTCCTTCCGCCCCACGGCCGCCTGGTAGCGGGCCAACCCCGCCACCCCCTCCAGCGCCTCCCGCACCTGGTGAGGATGCAGGAACATCCCCCGTACCTTTACCGCCTCCCCCACACGCCCCAGAATTCGCGGTATGCGGGGCGAGGCCCTGCCGCAGGGGCACGGCTCGTCTATCAGGTAGGAAGCGTCGCCAGTGCCGAAGCGCACCAGCGGGTACACGCGGTTGAAGGTGGTGGCCACCACCTCCCCCGTCTGGCCGGGCGGTAGCTGCCGCCCGCTGCCGGGCTCCACGACCTCGATGACCATATCGCCGCTGAGGTGGAGGCCCTGGTGGGCCGGGCACTCGACGGCCATCAGGCCCAGGTCGGCGGTGCCATAGGTCTCGATGGGGACGATGCCGTAGCCCTCCAGCTCCCGACGCAGGGAGGCGGGCAGCATCTCCGCTCCCAGAAAAGCAGCTCGCAGGCGCAGGTCGCGGCGGGGGTCTAGGCCCATTTCCTCAGCCCGCCGCAGGAGGGTCATCAGGAAGCTGGGGGTGCCGCAGTAGAGGCCGATGCCCAGGTCCCTGAGGACCTGTACCTGCACGTCGGTGTTGCCCACGCCCCCCGGCACGACCGTCAGCCCGATGGAGCAGAGGAACTCGTCCAGCCCCATGCCGGCGGGCACCAAATGGTAGGAGTAGGTGTTGAGGGCCAGGTCGCCGGGCCCGAGGCCGAAGGAGCGCAGCAGCTCCCGCGCCCAGTCGCCGGTGTAAAAGCTCTCCTCGCCGGCGGGGTCGTAGATGGGGCCGGGGGAGACGAACACATGACGCAGTCCCCCGGGCGCCACCCCCAGGAAGCCACCGAAGGGCGGCTCCTCCCGCTGCAGGCTCGCCAGCTCGTCCTTCCTGGTGATGGGGATGCGCTCCAGGTCGGCCACCGACTGGACTTGCTCGGGGTGCACGCCGGCGGCGTCCATCTTGCGGCGGACGGCCGGCGCCCGCTCGTAGGCGTAGGCGATGTGCTCCCGCAGCCGGGGGGCGAGCCCCTCGTACCAGGACTGGACAACTCCCATGGCTACCTCCGCCGGAGAAGATGACGAGGAGGCCTGGCGGCCTCCTCCCGCTTCGGCGCCCGCCCGGCCATCAGGACAGCCAGCGCTTGCGCCGCTTGTAGTGCTTCACCTCGCGGTAGCTCTTCCGCTGTCCCACCGCGCTCAGCCCCAGGTAGAACTCCTTGATATCCTCGTTGTTCAGCAGCTTCTCCGGATCGCCGTCCAGCACGATGCGCCCGTCCTCCATCACGTAGCCGTAGCCGGCGATCTGGAGGGCCATCATGGCGTTCTGCTCCACCAGGAGCATGGTCACCTTCTCCTCCTGGTTGAGGCGGACCACGATATCGAAGATCTCGGCCACCAGCTGCGGGGCCAGGCCCAGGGAGGGCTCGTCCAGGAGCATCAGCTTGGGCCGGCTCATGAGGGCGCGGCCGATGGCCAGCATCTGCTGCTCGCCGCCGGAGAGGTATCCCGCCTTCACGTTGCGGCGGGCCTTCAGCTGCGGGAAGTAGTGGTAGACCATCTCCAGGTCGCGGCGTATCTGGCCGTCGCGGCGAATGTGGGCGCCGGCAATGAGGTTCTCCTCGGTGGTGAGGTGCTCGAACACGCGGCGGCCCTCCATCACCTGCACGATGCCCAGGCGCACGATGTCGGCCGCGTCTTTCTCGTCGATGCGCTCTCCCATGAACTCGATGCTGCCCTTGGTGACCTCGCCCCGCTCGGGGCGCAGGAGCCCCGATATGGCCTTGAGGGTGGTGCTCTTGCCGGCGCCGTTGGCCCCCAGGAGGGCGACGATGCCCCCCTGGGGGACCTGCAGCGACACCCCCCGCAGCACCAGCACCACGCCGTTGTAGACGACCTCGATGTTGTTGACCTGCAGCAGGGGCCGCTCCGGCGCCGCTACCATCGCCTCAACTCTCCTAACGGTACACGAAGGACTCGATAACGTCGCGATAGCCCTGGAACCAGTCGCGGGCCAGCTGCCAGCGGCCGCCCCGCACTTGGTAGATGCGGACCGAGCCGCCGCCTTCGTGGTCGCGGGCGCTCAGGTTCAGGTTCACCACCCCGGCCACCTCGCCGCGGATGGCCTCGATGCCGGCCTTCAGGTCAGCGCCGGTGATGGGGTAGCCCTTCTGCCGCAGGGCGTTGCGGATGCCCTCCACCATCACGGCGGCGTTAGCCACCCCGCGCATGTAGTAGACGTTGTTCTTGGTCATCAGGTCGGGAGGCTGCTTGCCCTGGCTGCGGTACATCTCGGTGATCTCGCGCAGCACCGGCAGGTCGGTGCCGATAGCCGTGAACTGCAGGCCGTAGTAGCCCTCGGCAAAGGCCCAGCCGCCCGCCGCCTCCACGTCGGCATCGCCCGAGCCCCACACGAGTGCCACCACCCGGTTGAGCGGGAAGCCCGCCTCCTTCAAGGCCTTGATGGAAACGGAGGGGCTACTCCCGAACAGGTGAGTTATCACCCAGTCAGGACGAATGCTCTGGGTGATGCGCGTCACCTGGGACGACATCTCTGTGCCCGGAGCGGGCACCGCCACCTCCTCCAGTTGTAGCCCTTCCCGCTGGGCTATGGTCCGCAACACCTCACGGGGCTCGTTGCCGGCGGGGTTGTCATAGAACAGGTAGGCGATCTTGGGCTTGCCCGACTTGCCCTCGCGCTGCCACTCGTCCAGCACGAACCGGACAGCCGCCCCCGCCTGCGACCAGTAGCTGGCGGCGATGGGGAAGCCATAGGGAAAACGCTCCCCGTTGGCCGCTGCCGCCGACCCGTAGCCCGGGAAGGTGCACACGATCTGGTCCTGGTTGCAGCGGCCGATGACGGCAGCGGTGATGGGCGTTCCGTAGGTGACCGTGCCGATGGCGCCGCCCCGTTTCTGGTTCTCGTAGCACTCGACGCCCCTGTCGGCATTGTAGCCGTGCTCGCAGAAGATGACGTTGATGGGGTGCCCATCGATCCCGCCCTTGCTGTTGATGAGGTTGATGTAGTCCTCGAAGCCCGCCTTGTAGGCTACGCCGATGAGCTGGGTGGCGCCCGTACCGTCGTACATCATGCCGATGGTGATGGGCGCTCCGGTAGGCTGCTGGGCCCTGGGAGTGCCTGTGGCTGGCTGCTCTTCGCCTCCCTCACAGGCAGCCAGGAACAGGGCCACGGCAGCCACCAACGCCAGCGGCCAGAACCTGCGGGCTCTCAGCATGACCTGACCCCCTCCTTTCTTGTGCTTCCTGCCTACTAATACGAGAAGGGCCACACCCGGAAGTAGTCCTTTACGTTGCGCCAGAGACGGTTCAGCCCCTCCGGCTCCACCATCAGGAACAGCATGATCAGCCCGCCGAACACCATTAGCTTCAGCTGGGACACGAACGTGTCTATGTCCGTCACCGGTAGTACGCCCCGGAAAAATTCCAGGATGTCCTCCAGCGCCAGGGGCAGCACTACCACGAACACTGCCCCGAAGATGGAGCCGAGGATGCTGCCCAGCCCCCCGATGATGATCATGGCCAGAATCTCTATGGAGCGGCTGATCTGGAACGCCTCGATAGTGGCCGTGCCCACATAGTACACGTAAAGGGCGCCGGCCACCCCGGCGAAGAAACTGCTGATCATGAACGACAGCAGCTTGTAGCGGAAAATGTCCACGCCGATGATCTCGGCAGCCACATCGCGGTCGCGGATGGCCACGAAGGCCCGCCCCAACCGGCTGCGGGCGATGTTGAGCCCTGCTACCACCGCCAGCACTACCAGGGCCAGAACCAGATAGTACTTCTCCAGCTCGGTGTCGAACCGCACCGGGCCGAGGCTGGCGGGCGGCACGATGATGCTGGCCTGGAACCCTCCCCCGATCCACTCCACGTGGTTAATGATCCACTCGGTGATGAACTGGGCCGCCAGGGTGGCGATGGCCAGGTAGAACCCCTTCACCCGCACCGAGGGCAGCCCCACGATGAGGCCGTAGGCGGAGGCGAATACCCCGCCAGCGATGAGGCCCACCCAGAAGGGCACGTCGGCCCGGGTGGTCATGATGGCGGCCGTATAGCCCCCGGTGGCCATGAAGGCGGCATGGCCGATGGATATCTGCCCCGTGTAGCCGGTGAGTAGATTGAGCCCGATGGCAGCGACGATGGAGATGCCGGCGAAGTTGGCCCAGACGAGGTGCTTGTGGTCCACCACGAACGGAAAGACCAGCGCGAAGAACAGGGCAAATGCCGCCACGGTGATCCGCGCCAGCGGCACCCCGTACAGGGACATGTCGGCCTGGTAGGTGGTCCGGAAGATGCCGCACTCGCGGTTGATCATGGCCCTACACCCGCTCGATGACCTCGCGGCCGAACAGTCCGTACGGCCGCACCATTAGCACCAGGAGCATCAGCACGTAAGGCACGAAGTCCTTGAGCCCGCCGCCCACGTACTTGTCAAAATAGCCTCCGAAGATGTTCTCGCTGGCCCCCACCACCAGCCCGCCGATGATGGTGCCGGCGATGGAGTCCAGACCGCCTAGGATGACCACCGGGAAGACCCTCAGCCCCAGCAGCGAAAGGTACTGGTCAACGCCTATCTTGTTGCCCCAGACGACACCCCCGGCCACGGCGGTGATGCCCGCCAGGGCCCAGGAAAGGGCGAAGACGGTGCTGACGCGGATGCCCATGGCCATCGCTGCCTGCTGGTCGTCGGCAACGGCCCGCACGGCGATGCCGCTGCGGGTGCGCTGGAAGAAATAGGCGAAGCAGGCGAGGAGGAAAAGGGTGATGCCCACCCCGGCCAGGTCGACCGGTGGCACAACGATGCTTTCCAGACGCAGAGGTTGTGCCGGGAGCATCAGGTCCAGGTTCTTCTTGTCGACCCCCCACATGACCGGCGCGAAGCCCCGCAGGAAGATGCCCAGCCCCAGCGTAGCCATGATCATGCCGATGACGGGCCGGCCGATCATGGGCCGCAGGACGCCTCGCTCCAGGACGAAACCGAACAGCACCATCAGCAGCAGCGATAAGCCGATGGCTGCTGCCAGAGGGAGGCCATAAAGTCCGACAAAAGCCGTAATCAGGAAGCCCGCCAGCATCATCATCTCGCCCACAGCGAAATTGATGACGCTAGTGGCCTTGTAGATGAGGACGAAGCCCAGGGCCACCAGGGCATAGATGCAGCCCAGGGTCAGGCCCTTCACCAGCAGCGACAGGAAGAAGTCCACGGCTACCTACCTCCCTGGACGCCGGCCGCCGCTTCCGCCGGCTCCCGCACGTCGAAGATGGGCACGATGCCCCGGACCTCCGCCCTGCGACCGTCCTCGTAGGTGATGGTGGCAGTGACCTCCACCTGGGGGGCATCGCTGTACAGGGCGTCGATGAGGCTGGCGTACTTCTGAGCGATGAGCCGCCGGCGCACCTTGCGCGTGCGCGTGATCTCCTCGTCGTCGGGGTCCAGCTCCTTGTGGAGGATGAGGAACCGGCGGATCCGCGTCTCCGGCGGGAGGTCGCGGTTGACCCTCTCCACCTCCCGATAGATGAGCTGGCCGACCTGCGGCTTCTGGGAGAGGTCCATATAGCTGGTGTAGGCGACGCCATTCTTCTCGGCCCACTTGCCCACCGTCTGGGCGTCAATGTTGACCAGCGCGGCCACATAAGGGCGGTCCGGGCCCAGGGCCACCGCCTCCTTGATGTAGGGGCTGAACTTGAGCTTGTTCTCGATCCACTGGGGTGCGAAGGTGGTGCCGTCGGCAAGGCGGGTCACGTCCTTCAGCCGGTCGATGATCACCAGCTGTCCGTCGGGGGTGAAGAAGCCGGCGTCGCCGGTGCGCAGCCAGCCGTCCTCCAGGGCCTCGGCGGTAGCCTCCGGGTTCTTGAAGTAGCCCTGGAAGACGCCCGGGCTCTTGATGAGCACCTCCCCCTCCTCGGAGATGCGCACCTCCACCCCGGGCAGGGGGCGGCCCACCGTGTCCGGGCGCACCTCGCCGTCGCGCTGGACCGTGGCCAGGGCGGAGCATTCGGTGCAGCCGTAGACCTGCTTCAGGTTGATGCCCAGCGAACGGAAGTAGCTCAACACCTCGGGGCCGATGGCCGCCCCGCCCGTGTAGGCGAAGCGGATGCGGCGCAGGCCGATGTGGTCGCGGATGGGGCCGTACACCAGGAAGTCGCCCAACTGGTAGAGGAGGCGCAGCCAGACCGGCACGCCCTTGCCCTGGCTGCGGCGGGCCTCCACCGCCTGGGCCACCCGCATGCACAGGTGGTAGATGCGCCGCTTGACCCAGTCAGCGTCCTCGACGCGTACCTGCAGCGAGGCCAGCAGGTTCTCCCAGATACGGGGCGGCGCCACGATAAAGTGGGGCCCGATCTCGCGCAGGTCGCGCTGCACCGTCTCCGGCTCCTCGGGGATGTTGATGGCGAAGCCCACCTTGTGGGAAAGGGACAGGGACCAGAAGGTGTCGCCGATCCAGGCCATGGGCAGGTAGGCCATCAGCTCGTCGTCGGGCCGGTAGCGGTCCACCTGCAGCAAAGCCTCGCCCACGGAGAGGAGGTTGCGGTGGCTGAGCATGGCCCCCTTGGGGAAGCCAGTCGTGCCCGAGGTGTAGGAGATGACGGCGATGTCCTCGGCCCGCGTCTGTTCCACCTGCTCTTCGAAGTAGCTCGGGTTCTTGCGCTCGAACTCCCGGCCCAGTTCCTGCACCTCGGCCAGGGCCATCAGCCAGGGATCGCGGTAGTGGCGCATGCCCTTGGGGTCGTCGTAGATCACCCTCTCCACATAGGGCAGCTCCTCCCGCAAAGACAGCAGCTTGTCTACCTGCTCCTGGTCTTCGGCCAGGACGAACTTGGCCTCGGAGTGGTGGATAACGTACTGCACCTCGCGAGCGATGGCGTCCTGGTAGATGGGTACGGCCACCCCGCCCAGCGACTGGGCCGCCACGAAGGCCCAGTAGAGCTGGGGCCGGTTGTCGCCGATGATGGCCAGCTTATCGCCGCGCTGGAAGCCCAGCACCGCCAGCCCCAGCGCCAGGGCCTTGACGTTCTCGTAGGACTGGGCCCAGGTATAGGTCTGCCAGATGCCGTACTCCTTCTCCCGCACGGCAGGCTTGCTGGCCAGGTGGCGGGCGTTGTGGACCAGGAGCTTGGGGATGGTGTCCACGCCTGTCTACCTCCCTTTCTGGGCCACGGCCTCCCCGAGGTAGGCCTTGATGGCCCGGGGGTCGTTGGCCACCTCCTCCGGCTTGCCCTCGCAGATCTTCTCCCCCAGGTCGAGGACGATGACCCGGTCGGAGATGTCCATGACTACGCCCATGTCGTGCTCGATGAGGATGATGCCGATGCCCATCTCCTCCTGGACGTCGAGGATGAAGCGGGCCATGTCCTCCTTCTCGTCCAGGTTCATGCCCGCCATGGGCTCGTCCAGAAGCAGCAGTTCGGGCTCCAGGGCCAGGGCGCGGCCCAGCTCCACCCGCTTCTGCAGGCCGTAGGCCAGGGCGCCCGCCGGCACCTTGCGTATGTGCTCGATCTCCAAGAAATCGATGATGCGCTCCACCACCTCGCGGTGGCGCACCTCCTCCATCTGCGCAGGGCCCCAGTAGAGGGCGCAGGCGAAGACGCCCGAGCGCATCTTCACGTGCCGCCCCAGCATGATGTTGTCCAGCACGCTCATGCCCCGGAACAGGGCCAGGTTCTGGAAGGTGCGGGCGATCCCCAGGGCGGCGATGCGGTGCGGCCGCAGGCGGGTGATATCCTTCCCCTTGAAGAGGATGCGGCCGCGCTGGGGATGGTAGTGGCCGCAGATGGCGTTGATGAGGGTGGTCTTGCCAGCCCCGTTGGGGCCGATGATAGCCAGGATCTCGCCCTTGAGGGCCTGGAAACTCACTCCGCGCAGGGCGTGCACACCGCCGAACGATACGTGCACATCCTGCACGTCCAGCAGGGGCGGCTCGTCCATACAAGCCTCCGCTTCTGGGTTGCACCAATTCTATAGGAAGCTCTAAGGGTGTTGTCAAGGGGTCCCCAAAATAATTGAACGGCAGCAAACAGTTGCCTTTTCGGACGGCATACACTTGCGTCCCCGGCGCTAAACCGACAGGATGTTGAATTAGGCAACCTGCCGGCAAGTTGTCGCCCTTGAAGGAGGAGGAGATGCGTTTGGTCACCTTTCAAGCAGGGGATGGCCGGCCCCGGCCCGGCGTCCTGACCGACGACGGCATCGTGGACCTGGCGCCTGAATTCGCCTCGGTGCTGGAGGTCGTGGTGGGCGGCCAGGAGGCGCTGGAGCGGGCGCGTCAGGTGGTGTCCCGCCGGCGCCCGGCCCACGACCTCGCCTCGGTGCGGCTCATGGCGCCCATACCTCAGCCCCGCCGCTGCCTCTTCGCCGTGGGCTGGAACTACCTGGCCCACTTCGAGGAGTCCCGCTCCCAGGGCAAGGCCCAGGAGCTGCCCGAGCACCCAACCTTCTTCACCAAGCCGACCACGGTGGTCACTGGCCCGTACGACGATATCCCGGTGGACGAGGAGCTATCGCAGCAGTGGGACTACGAGGGGGAGCTGGCGGTGGTCATAGGCCCGGGCGGGCGGAGCATCCCGCCCGAGCGGGCCATGGAGCATGTCTTCGGCTATATGCTGGGCAACGACGTCAGCACCCGTGACCTGCAGCGACGGCACGGCGGCCAGTGGCTCAAGGGCAAGGCCATGGACGGCTCCTGCCCGCTGGGGCCCTGGCTGGTCACCGCCGACGAGGTGCCCGACCCGCATGACCTATGGCTGCGCTGCTGGGTCAACGGCGAGCTGAGGCAGGAGGCCAGCACCCGCCAGATGGTGTTCAGAGTGCCGCGGATCATCGCCGAGCTGTCGTGGGGCATGACCCTGCTGCCGGGGGACATCGTCCTCACTGGGACGCCGGAAGGCGTCGGCTATGCACGCACCCCGCCGGCCTTCCTCCGCCCCGGCGACGAAGTCGTGGTCAGGATCGAGGGCATCGGCGAGCTGCGCAACCGCGTGGTGGCGGCCTCCCTCGCCCGTTACCAGCCATGCCGGACCGAGGGCAGCCCTTGACACCCTCAGTGGAGGTAGCGATGCTTTCGTTTACCCGGGCCTCGAGCCCACAGGGAGGTGGTTCCCGTGTCCGAGCTGGTGAGGGTAGCCCACGACGGCCCCGTGTGCGAGATCGTCCTCAACCGGCCCGACCGTCTGAACGCCATCAACGCCGAGATGGTGTCCCAGTTGCACGCGGCCCTGGACTCTCTGGGGCCGGCGCGGGCCCTGCTCCTGTGGGGCGAGGGCCGGGCCTTCTCGGCGGGGCGAGACCTGGCCGAGATAGAGCTCGGCAAGGAGGACGCCGCTCGCGTCCTGCGCGAGGGGTTGCATCCGCTCTTCCTGCGGCTCTACAACCTGTCCGTGCCGACCATCGCAGCGGTGCAGGGGGCATGCCTTGGGGCCGGGCTCGGCCTGGCCCTGGCCTGCGACGTGGTGCTGGCGGCGGAGGACGCCGTATTCGCCTCGCCATTCGGGCGCATCGGCGCCGTACTGGACTCGGGCGGCCACTTCCACTTCGTTCGCCTGCTGGGCCGGCAGCGGGCCATGGACCTGATCTATACTGGCCGGCGGCTGACCGGCAGGGAGGCGGAGGCCCTGGGCCTGGTCAGCAGGGCCTTGCCGGCCGACCAGTTACTGACGGCAGCGCGCGAGCTGGCCCAGGCGGTGGCCCGCGGGCCTACCCTGGCCTTCCGCCTCTCCAAGCGCATCGCCCAGGCGGCCATGACCTCCGACTACGCCTCGGTGCTGGACATGGAGGCGGAAGCACAGGGGGCAGCCTCCCGCAGCTACGATTTCCAGGAAGGGGTGCGCTCCTTTCTGGAGAAGCGTGAGCCGGCCTTCCGGGGCGAGTGACGCCCTACTGCTGCTGGGAGCGTAGCCGGCGCTCCAGCTCGTCGGGCGGCACGTCCTCGATGTGGGTGGCGATCCACCAGCGGTTCCCGCAGGGGTCCTCCACCGCGCCGGCCCGGTCGCCGTAGAAGTGGTCCATGGGCTCGGCCAGCGAAGTCGCCCCGGCCTGCAGGGCACGTCGGTAGACAGCGTCGGCGTCCTCCACGTACAGGTAGAGCATGGCCGGCGTGGGCGGGTTCTGGTCCGAGGCGTCGGAGAACATGATGATGGAGTCCCCCACCCTCACTTCGGCATGCATGACATTGCCCTCTGGCCCGGGCATGCGGAGCACCTCCTCCGCCCCGAAGGCGTCCTTCAGGAAGTCGTTGAAACGGGCCGCCCCCCTGACCATCAGATACGGGGTGACGCTGTGGAAGCCTTCGGGGATGGGCCTCACTGCCATAGCGCAAGTCCTCCTTCCCGGCCGACGGCCGTGCGTTGCCGACGCGGGGAATTGTACCACGGGGGAGACGGCGTTCCGTTAGGGCCTTTTGGGGGAAGTGGCACCCTGTTTCGGGATGGTGGGCCCTGGCACCCCCGGTGGGACTCGAACCCACGGTCTCCGGCTCCGGAGGCCGGCGCTCTCTCCTACTGAGCTACGGGGGCACCCTGCACCAGACTAAATGATACGTGGGGCAGGAGGGGCCTTTCAAGGCCACGACCTGCGCAGCGGCCGTAGGTCGACTGAACCGGCTGGCAGCAGGGGCGCCAGGTCGATAATATAAGGGATGGCGGCCCGCTCTCCAGCAGGGGCCTGCCAGCCGTGGGCCACCGTAGCTCAGCGGCAGAGCAGCGGTTTCGTAAACCGCGTGTCGTGGGTTCGAGTCCCACCGGTGGCTCCAGACCCAACACCCGCACGGCCCGCCCTCCGGTGCCCATCGACGCCAACGTGGACCCGGATGGCTCCTCATCAATCAGTGTGGATTTGGCTAAGGATTCTTAGCAGGAAGCTGCCTTCCTTCCTGTAGCCGTAACCCCTCCGCTTGAGGGCCTTGATGCGGTTGTGCTTGCCCTCCACCAGGGCATTGGTGATGGAATAGCGCCAGTAATTGAGCACCTCCCGCTGCCAGCGCTTGAGGGTGCGGGCTGTCCGCTGAAAGGGCGCCAGGCCACTAGCCCCCGCCTCCTGGGGCCAGCGGCCCAGGGCCGCCTCTGCCTGCTCGAGCCTGGGCAGCCGGTAGAGGGAGCGCAGGGACTCCTTCAGGCCCCAGGCCTGGGCGAGCCTGCCGTCGGCGAGGAGGGCAGCGGCAAGCCTCCTACCCTCGGCGGGCCCGAGCCTTTCCCCTCCCCGCTGGAGGAGCCAGCAAAAGCCCCAGGGCCTGTGCCGCCGCTCGTAACCGGCGCATCTGGCAGAGGGGACTAGGGCGCTGGCCTCAGTCATCGGCCCGGGCCTCCTCACGAGGCGAGCCCTCCCCGCCGTTGACCCCCCGGCTGTCGGCAGCCTAAAATCGCTAGCGGGTGGGGATATAGCTCAGCGGGAGAGCGCCGCGTTCGCAACGCGGAGGCCGCGGGTTCGAATCCCGCTATCTCCACCACGAGCCTCGAACCTGCCGGGCCGCGGGGGCGACCCTCCGCGGCCCGTTCCCGTCCCACCCCTGCTCCCTCCCGGGCGGCTCTGATACAATAACCCTTGCTGCGAGCCCACACAGCCGCGCCATGGACATGGAGAACGGACGCCGCGACTACTACGAGGTGCTGGGGGTGCCCCGCGACGCCAGCGCCGAGGAGATAAAGCGCGCCTTCCGGCGCCTGGCCATGAAGTACCATCCCGACCGCAACAAATCCCCCGATGCCGAGGCCCGATTCAAGGAGATCAACGAGGCCTACGAGGTGCTCTCGGACCCGGAAAAGCGGGCCGCCTACGACCGCTACGGCCACGCCGGCGTCCGCGGCGGCGACTTCGGGCGGCCCTTCGAGGGGTTCCGCTTCGGCGGCTTCGGCGACATCTTCGACGCCTTCTTCGGGGCCGCATCGGCCATGCGCCGCGAGGCGCAGCGGGGCGCCGACCGCCGCCTGGAGCTGGAACTGGACCTCGAGGAGGCCGCCTTCGGCTGCGAAAAGGAAGTGGAGCTGACGCGGGTGGAGCGCTGCTCCCGCTGCGGCGGCTCGGGCAGCGAGCCCGGCACGCGGCCCGCCGTCTGCCCCTCCTGCAACGGCAGCGGCCAGGTGCGCCGCGTCCACCGTAGCTTCTTCGGCCAGTTCATCAACGTCGCCACCTGCCCCCAGTGCCAGGGCGAGGGGCAGGTCATCGCCCACCCCTGCCGCGACTGCCGGGGCTCCGGCCGTCAGCGGCGCCCCCGCAGGCTGCGCATACAGGTCCCTGCCGGCGTGGACGACGGCACCCAGATGCGCATCAGCGGCGAAGGCGATGCCGGCCACAACGGCGGGCCCACCGGCAACCTCTACGTGGTGGTGCGCTTGCGCCCGCACCCCTTCTTCCGCCGCGACGGCTATGACCTCCTGTACGAAGCGGAGCTGAACATCGCCCAGGCGGCCCTGGGCTGCGAGGTGGAGGTGCCCACCCTGGAGGGCGAGTCGTATACCCTGCGCATTCCCCCCGGCACCCAGAGCGGGCAGGAGTTCACCATCAGGGGCCGGGGCGTGCCCCACCTGCACGGCGGCGGGCGAGGCGACCTGCGCGTGCGCGTGCACGTGGGCGTGCCCAAGGAGCTCACGCCGGAGCAGCGCAAACTGCTGGAAGCCCTGGCTGCCTCCTTCGGCACGCCGGTGTCGGGCGACGGCGACCGGGGCATCCTGGCCCGTATACTGGACGCCCTCACCTAGGCAGTGGCCGATCCGCCACGCCCATGTGGGTGGAGCTGTCCCTGGAGGTAGACCCCCGCGATGCCGAGCTGGTGGCCGATATCGTGCGGCAGTGCTGCCCGAATGTAGCCGTGGAGTACCGCGGGCCCTTCGCCCTCCCCGAGCCCTGGCCCGCCCCGGCCGAAGCCTCCCCCGCCCTTCGCGCCACCTCCGCCCTGGTGCGCATCTACCTGCCCGCCGACGAGGCCGATGCCCGCCTGCGGCGCTCCCTGCGCCTGGCCCTGCGCTTCGCGCCCCTGGCTCGCCCGGCTCGCTGGCGGCGGGCGCGGCGGCTGCGGGACGAGGACTGGCAGCGGGCCTGGCAGCGGCGGCTGCGGGCGCGGCGCATCGGCCGCCTGCTGGTGCGACCGTCCTGGGACACGGCCACGGCCAAAGCGGGCGAGGTGGCCATCGAAATAGAGCCGGGAATGGCCTTCGGCACCGGCGAGCACCCCACTACCGCCCTCTGCCTGCGGGCCCTCGCCGAGCTGGTGCGCGGCGGCGAGAGCGTGCTCGACCTGGGCACCGGTAGCGGTATCCTGGCCATCGCCGCCGCCAAGCTGGGCGCGGCCCGGGTCCTGGCCCTGGACATAGACCCCCAGGCGGTCAGAGCTGCCCGGGAGAACGCGCGACGCAATGGGGTCGAGGGCGTCATAGACGTGCACCAGGGTACGCTCACGCCTGGTATGACGGCGCGGGCGCGATACGACCTCATCTGCGCCAATATCGACGGGCTGACCCTGGAGAGGCTCGCCCCGCTGCTGGCCCGGGCCCTCGGACCGGGCGGGCGCCTGGTGCTGAGCGGCTTCCTCAGCGAGTCCGCCCGGGCGCTGGCCGAGGCCTTCAGCGCCCTCGGTCTGCGCCCGTTAGCCGAACTGCACGAGGCCCCCTGGGCGGCCCTGGTGCTGGAGAAAGCCGATGCGTAGGTTTTACGTCGAGCCGGGCACGGTGCGTGGCCGCCAGGTAACCCTGGGGCCGGAGGCGGCGCACCGCCTCGCGCGTGTGCTCCGGCTTCGCCCAGGCGAGCACGTGGTGCTGTTCGACGGCTCCGGCCAGGAGTGGGAGGTGGAGCTGAAGTCCATCGGGCCCAGGGGCGTGGCGGCGACGGTGGTCCAGGACTTGCCCTCCCCGCCGGAGCCGAGGGTACGATTGTCCCTGCTGGCCTGCCTGCTCAAGGAGCCGCGCTTCGAGCTGGTGCTGGAGAAGGCCGCGGAGCTGGGCGTGGCCGAGGTTGTGCCGGTGGTGGGCCGCCGCTCCGTCGTCAGACCCTGGAAGGAGGGGGCCAAGCAGGAGCGCTGGCGGCGCATCGTCATCGAAGCGGCGGAGCAGTGCGGCCGTGCCCGGCCGCCGGAGCTGCACACCCCCTTGCCCATGGCGCAGGCCCTGCGTCGCGCCCAGGGCCTGCGCATCGTGCCCTGGGAAGAGGAACGCAGCCAGGGCATGCGCCAGCTCCTCCGCTCCCTCGCCGCCCCGCCCGACCAGGTCTCCCTGCTGGTGGGGCCCGAGGGCGGCCTCGACCCACAAGAGGTCGAGGCCGCCCGTGAGGCCGGTTTCCAGGTCGTCAGCCTGGGCGAGCGCATATTGCGGGCCGAGACGGCAGCGCTGGTCGCCTGCGCCCTGGTGATGTACGAGCTGGGCGAGCTAGGGCCCTGATATGGACTGCAGCCAGGCCATAGGGTCCACCCGTACGCCGCTCACCACCACTTCCCAGTGGAGGTGCGGCCCGCCAGCGAGGCCGGTGCTGCCCACCTTCCCCAACTCCTGGCCTGCCTGCACCGTCTGACCCTCCTGCACGGACACCTCCGAGAGGTGATGGTAGCCGCTGATGACCCCAGCCCCGTGGTCCACCACCACCGACAGCCCCCGCAGGTGCAGCTCCCGGGCCAGCACCACCCTGCCCCCCGCCGGTGCCAGCACCGGCGTGCCCTCGGCCACGGCCAGGTCGGTGCCCGTGTGGGGCGTGTAGGGGCCGCCGTTGATGGAACGGCGGACGCCGAAGGGGTCGGAAATGGGGCCGTCCACGGGCATGTGCCACGCTCCCTGCCAGAGCCGCTGTGCCGTGAAGGAACCGTAGGCCACCGCCAGCAGGCGCTGCTCCTCCTGGACGGCGGCGACATCGGCGAGGAGGCTGGCGGTGGCCGGGGGCAGGAATAGCTGCTCTCGCGGGTAGCCTCCGTCCACCACCTCCAGTGGGCGCTGGTCCACAGCGCGGCCGTTCTCCAGCAGCGTCACCTGGTAGGTACCAAGGTGCTGGTCCAGGGGTACGGGCAGATAGGCCAGCACCGCGTTTCCCTCCCGCACGGTGAGATAGCGACGGCCGCCCAGCTCCACCGCCACCAGCCCCTCGGGCGCCGGGACTGCCACCGCCAGCACGACGGTGCCCTGTCGCGCCTGCGATGCCGAGAGCTCCAGGCGCGGCGGCGGGGGAGTGGGCGTGGGGAGCAGGCTTGCGGCGGGCGCAGGGCTCGAGGTCGAGGCAGGCCCCAGCGAGGACGCCTGCTCGCCGGCGGCGCATCCGCACGCCGCCAGGAGCAGGGCGAAGGCCAGAGTGAGCCGGAGCATACCCCTGGACGTATCTTATAAGGCGCAATCAGCGGCTGCCCAGGGCCGCCGTCTGGGGCCCGGCAAAGATGGCAAACGGCGGACAGGATGTGTATAATCAAGGGCTACAGCGGTACTATTGGGGAGTCCTATTCTTAAGAGGCGGTTAACAATAACGGCCGATAGCGAGGAGGTACCGTGGACGAGGTGAGGGGACTTGCGCTCCGCATCATCGAGAACATCGAGCGGGTCATGGTGGGCAAGCGGCACGAGGTGGAGCTGGCCGTCATCGCCCTCATGTGCGGCGGCCACCTGCTCATCGAGGACGTTCCCGGCGTGGGCAAGACGATGCTGGCCCGCAGCCTGGCCCGCTCCACCGGCTGCAGCTTCCGGCGCATCCAGTTCACGCCCGACCTGCTACCCTCGGACGTCACCGGCGCGGCCATCTATAACCAGAAGAGCGGCGATTTCGAGTTTCGGCCGGGGCCCATCATGGCCCAGATCGTCCTGGCCGACGAGATCAACCGGGCCACGCCCAAGACCCAGTCGGCGCTCCTGGAGGCGATGGAAGAGAGGCAGGTCACGGTGGACGGCGTCAGCCGTCCCCTGCCCCGGCCCTTCATGGTGCTGGCCACCCAGAACCCCATCGAGTACGAGGGCACTTTTCCCCTGCCGGAGGCACAGCTCGACCGCTTCTTCATGCGGGTGCACCTGGGCTACCCCTCTCCTCACGACGAAGTCACCATCATGGAGCGGCAGATGCTCTCCCACCCCATCGAGGAGCTGGAGCCTGTTTGCGGCCCGGACGACATCCTGCGCCTGCAGGAGGCGGTGCGGCAGGTGAAGGTAGACTCGCTGGTGAAGCAGTACATCGCCGCCGTCGTTGACGCTACCCGACATCATGAGGCCGTCTACCTGGGGGCCTCGCCGCGGGGTTCGCTCTCGCTGCAGCGCGGCTCGCAGGCCCGTGCCCTCCTGGACGGACGCGACTACGTGCTGCCCGACGATGTCAAGGCCCTGGCCTACCCTGTGCTGGGGCACCGCATAATGCTCAGCGCTGCCAGCCGGGTCAAGGGGACTACGGCGCAACAGGTGGTGGAGGATTGTCTAAGCCGGCTGCACGTCCCCGGCGTGCGCGCCCGCGGCTCCTAGCCCGCGTCTTCGGCAGGCTGAGGGAGTCCCCCAACCTGGCCATCGTCCTGGGGCTGGGCCTGGCGCTGTTGTTCCTGGGCTGGGCCTCTGGGTTCTGGGTTCTCATTCGCGCCGCCTACCTGCTCCTGGCCCTGGTGCCCATCGGCTGGCTATGGGCGCGGGCCAACGTCAAGGGGCTGCGCCTGGAGGTGCGCAGGGGCCCCGACCGGCTCCACGCCGGCGAGACCACCTACTCCAGCTTTCGGCTGCAGAACCTGGACGGTTACCCCAAGCTGTGGCTGGAGGTGGAGGAGCCCACCAATATGCCCGGGGTGGCACCGAAGTCCGTTACCTTCCTCACTGCCAACGGTACGCGCACCTGGCGGCACGAGGTGCTGTGTCGGCGGCGCGGCCGTTACACCTTCGGGCCGGTGGCCGTGGCTAGCGGGGACCCCTTCGGCCTGTTCCGCCGCCGTCACGTCTTCGGCGACATGTGGGAGGTCTTGGTCTTCCCGGCCCCGGTGGAGCTGCCCTACGTCTGGCTGCCCTCAGCCCAGCTCTCGGGCGAGGGCGACCGCAGCCGTCCCACCCCTTACATCACCCCGACCGCCTCGGGGGTGCGCGAGTACCACCCGGGCGACGCCTTCAGCCGCATCCACTGGCTGACCACCGCCCGGCTGCGGCGGCTGATGGTGAAGACCTTCGACTTCACACCCACCAGCGATGTCTGGCTGGTGCTGGACCTAGAGCGGGGCGTCCACGCCGGCGAGGGCGACGAGAGCACCGAGGAGTATATGGTGACGGCGGCCTGCTCCCTAGCCCACCGGCTGCTGGGCCACGACCTGCGCGTCGGATACCTGGCCCAGGGCGAGGAGCTGTACCTGTTCCCGCCGGCCCGCGGCCCCCAGCAGTACGAGCGCATCATGGAAGCGTTGGCGGTGCTGGAGGCCAACGGCCAGGTGCCCCTGGGGCAGGTGTTGCTGGCCAACGAGCGCTCCTTCGGCCGCCACACGACCCTCATCGTCATCACGCCGTCGGTGGAGGAGGACTGGGTCACGGCGGTGCAGGCCCTGGTCCAACGAGGGGTGCAGGCGGCCGTGGTGCTTCTGGACGCGGGCACCTTCGGCGGACAGGAGGCATCCCTGCTCTCCTTCAGCGCTCTGGCTGCTCACGACATCTTGACCTACCTGGTGCGGCGGGGCGACGACCTGTCCCTGGCCCTGGGGCCCTCGGGGGCCAGCTCCGCTTACTGGCTGCACCGGTCCTGGAAGGAGAGGTGAGACGATGACGGCTGCCTCCCCTGCCTTGGTAACGGCCCCGGCTCGCTGGCTCTGGCGCAGGCTTCCCGGCTGGGAGGAGTGGCTCACCTTCGGCCTCGCCTTCCTCACCTTTGCCAGTGTGGCCTGGAGCATCCAGCATGCTCGCTGGGCCGACATCATGCCCAACCTGATGTTGCTGGGGCTGGGCGGCCTTCTCGCGGGCCAGCTGCTGGCCCGCCTGCCGCTCCCCAGCGCGGCCGCCCTGGCGGGTGGGCTGGTCCTCTGCCTCCTGTCCACCTTCCTGCAGGCGCTCTTCCTGGTGCGAGGCGAGGGCTTGATGGAGAAGGTGGACGTGCTCTACCTGCGGTTCCAGACCTTCTTCGAGATCGCCTTCGGCCAGGGCATAAGCAACGATGTGCTGCCCTTCGCGGTGCTGGTGGCCGGGCTCACGTGGGCCGGCGCTTTCCTTTTCGCCTACTGCCTGTTCCGCTGGAGCCTGGCCTGGCCCGGCCTGTTCATGGGCGGCCTGACGCTATTCGTGAACTTCGTGGTGCTGAACCGGGGCGTGCTGGCCGCGTTCCTGCTCTACGCTGTGGCCGGGCTGCTGCTGCTGGCTCGGGCCAACCTCGCCCGACACCAGGCGCTGTGGAGACAGGAAGGCGTGCCTTACCCGTCGCTGATGGGGCTGAGTGTACTGCACGTGACCTTCTGGGCGATTCTGGTGGTGCTGATGGTAGCCTGGGTGGTGCCCACCAATTACGGCCGACCGCTGGGCGCCGTGTGGGGAGTTGTGGCAGCCCCCTTCCAGGACTTGGCCCAGGACTGGTCGCGACTGGTGGGGCCGTTGCGGGGCGGACGGCTCCTGCCCAGCGCCGAGCTGGGCGACTTCCTGCCCCTACGCGGCCGCTTCCCGCTGCCCCTGCAAGGGGAGCTGGCCACGGTTCGCCCCATGCCCGGCCAGGACCCGGGCATCATCATCCTCCGCGGCGCCATATATGACCAGTACACCACCGGCGGCTGGCGTTCGGACGAGTCGGTGCAGATGGACTGGCCCTTCGACGCGCCCTCCAGCCCGCAGGGGCTGCGGCAACAGGCGCGGGGGAACCTGCGCGTGAACCCCGTCATCGTCCAGGTGCAGATGGAGTCGGGCAGCCCCCTGAGCTCCCTGATGCTGGTGCCGGGATGGCCCTTGCCCCTGGGCATCATCACCTCCGGCTTCGACGTGCAGGTGCAGGTCCCCAAGCGAGCAGTGGTGAGGGTAGACCTGGGGTCATTGCCCTCCAGCGGCGATGCCGACACGCAGCAGGCGCGGGTAGCGGTGGACGCGGCGCTGCGCGAGCTGGGCACCCAGGCCCCCAGCGACGAGGCGCTGTCCCATGCCCTCCAGGGCCAGGGGTACGTGCTGGTAAAGACGGAGCGGGCCTCCGGAAACCGTCTGCGAAGGGTGGAGGTGGCGTCCGTGCGTTCGGTAATGGACAGCGCCACGTTCGTGCCCTCGCACCGGCTAGAGCCCGGCCAGAGCTACTGGGTGGCCGGGCTGCTGCCCGCTGCCAGCGCCGAAAGCCTGCGCGCAGCCTCGGCCAACTACCCCGAGTGGATACGGGACACCTACCTGTCCCTCCCGCAGGACGTGCCGCGCAGGGTGCGACAGCTGGCGGCCCAGATCACCGCCAGCGCCGCTACGCCGTATGACAAGGTCGCGGCCGTCGAGGAGTTCATCAAGAACTTCCCCGTGGACAGCACCGTGGGCCCGCCTCCCCCTGGCCGCGACCCGGTGGACTATTTCCTCTTCGATGCTCGCCGGGGCTCGCCCGAGTTCCATGCCTCGGCCATGGTGGTGCTGCTACGGGCGGTAGGCGTACCGGCGCGCCTGGTGGTGGGAGTGGCCCTGACCCAGAACGATTTCGACCCGGAGCAGGGCGTCTACCACATATCGGCCCGCAACGCCTATCTGTGGCCGGAGGTGTACTTCCCCAACTCGGGCTGGCTGCCCTTCAGCCCGGTGCCCAGGGGCCACCTGCCTTTCAACTTCCCTTACCAGCAGTCGTTCCAGCCGCCCGTGTTCGGCGGGATCCCCACCGAGCCCGGGCCCGACCCCTTCGGCATCGAGGGGGTCTTACCCTTCGAGGAGATGCCAGTCCTGGAGCCCCCGCCTCCGGTGGAGATGCCCTCCAGCACCGACTGGTCGTGGGTCTGGATGCTCCTGGCCGCTGTGGGTGGGGCAGCGCTGGTGACAGGGGCGGCGCGCCTGGCCTGGGAGCTGCCCCTGGGCCGGCTGCCCTACGCCATGCGCGTGTGGGAGAAGACGGTGCGGCTGGCCAACCTGGCCGCCTTGGGCCCGAGGCCCGGCGAGACGCCGCGGGAGTTCGTAGGGCGCCTGCACCGCCGCCTCTATCTGCGCGACCTGGCCCTCGTAGCCGAGGTCTATGGCCGCGCCCGATACGGTGGCATGTCGCCCTCTAAAGACGAGGAGGAGCGCCTGAAGCAGCTCTGGCCACGGCTGCGCTCGGCCCTGGCCCGCGAGATACTCCGCCGGCCCTGGCGAAGGGCCGCCGAGTGAGCTATTCGGTGCAGGAGGCGTCATGCTCGGCGACGTAGAGCTCTCGTATCTCGTGGTGGAGACCGCCCTGGGCTGGTTCGGCCTAGTTCTCTCGCCCAGAGGCCTCAGGGCGACAACGCTGCCCCGACCTTCCCGGCAGGAGGCCGAGCGCGAGGCGATAGCTATGGGGGCGTCGCGGCCGGCAACGGCAGACCAGGGGCGGGAGGTGGCCCGCCGCCTGCAGGAATACGCCCTGGGCCGACCCGTGTCCTTCGCCGACCTGCCCCTGGACTGGGCCGGTTTGGGCACCTTCCAGCGCCGTGTACTGGAGGCGTTGCTGCGGCTGCCCTGGGGCCAGATCACCACCTACAGCGAACTGGCGCGGCTGGTGGGGCGGCCAGGGGCAGCGAGGGCAGTGGGGCGGGTCATGGCCACCAACCCGCTGCCCGTGGTGGTGCCCTGTCACCGCGTGGTGGGCGCGAACGGCTCTCTGACCGGGTACGGCGGCGGCCTGGAAATGAAAGCTCGGCTGCTCGCCCTGGAAGGGGTACCGTCCCCGGCAGGGCCGCCGGGCAGGAGCGCCGGCCGGGGACGCCGGCGGAGCCGCCCGCTGGCACCGTCGCTGCTATAGGGCCGCCTGAGAGGCCGGCGGCTCTAGCCGACGAGCGCGCAGGCCCGCTGCCTGCAGCCGGGAATGGCCCTACCGCCTCGGGAGCCGGCCCAGGCAACCCCTCTCAGTTCAGCAGGGGACGCACCTCGGCCATGAACTGCTCCATGAGGCCCGCCATACCGGCCGGTGTGGGCCGGCTGAAGACGTCGAAGCAGATGTAGTCCACACCCAGCCTCTCCATCTCCTTGATGTCGGCCGCAATCTGCTCGGGCGAACCCTCGAACAGGCCGCGGTCCCCGTCCTTGGGGCGCTCGGTGATGTTGAGCAGGTTACGCGGGGCCAGGGCAGGCGGCTTGTCCCGGCCGACCTTCGCCGCGTACTCGCGCAGGAGCTGGGCGCCGCGTCTGATCTCGTCCATGCTGCAGAACACGGGGTGCCAGGCGTCGCCCAGCTCGGCGGTGCGGCGCAGGCCCACGCCGGTAGCGGTCATGGGCGAGCACCCCACCCAGATGGGCGGGTGGGGCGTCTGCACCGGCTTGGGTTCGCACTTGAAGCCGGCCAGGTTGAAGTAAGCGCCTTCGTAACGGGGCTCCTCCTGGGCCCACGCCGCCTTCATGATGCGCAGGTACTCGTCGGTCATGGCGCCGCGCTCGCGGAAGGGGATGCGCAGAAGCTGGAACTCCTCTTCGTCCCAGCCCACGCCGATGCCGAATATGAAGCGGCCACGGGAGACCTGATCCACGGTGGCCACGCACTTGGCCACCACCAGAGGATTCCGGTACGGCATCACTACCACGCTGCTGCCGAGCTGGATGCGGTTGGTGCGAGCGGCCAGATATCCGAGCAGGGTGAAGATGTCGGGCCAGATGGGCCCGTAGTGTTCCATGGTGGCCGGCGGTGCCACGATGTGGTCGGGGATGAGGACGGCATCGAAGCCCAGCTTCTCGGCAGCGGTGGTCAGGAAGTCAGCATCGTCGGTGCTGAGCTGCCAGATAGGCAGTACCACAGCGAACTTCATAGCTTACCTCCATGGAAGAGAAAGTCACATAGAGTGTACCTTACGGCCGGCAAGAGTCAACGGGTATCGGGAGGGCCTCGCTGGAGACGGGTGCGGCCCCGCGACGCCTTCGGGCCGGCACCGCCGGCCACAATGGCGGCAGGAGGGGCGACAAGGGCAACCCGTGCGACGGGGTCTCGACCCGCGTGCGGGCCGCCGAGCGGGACGGGCGGGGTAGGCTGCTACTTCACCGGGCGTGGCCTAGCCCACCACGTGGTGGTCGTCGCGCTGCAGGGGAGGGATGGAGAGGCTGAGGACGAGGGCGTCGCGCTCGGTGGCCCGGAGGGCATGGACGACGCCCTTTTCTATGCGCACGGTCTCGTAGGGGAGCAGTCGGTACGACCGCTCCCCCACCTGCACTTCCACCTCCGACTCCAGCACCGTGTAGATCTGCACACACTCGCGGTGGTAGTGGGGGGAGACGTGCTCGCCCTGCCGCAGGCGCAGGATGCGCAGGCTGCACTCGGCCATCTCCACGTGCGAGAGCACTTCGTAGTTGCCTATGGACTGCATGGCGCTGCCCTAATCCTGCAGCTTGCCCAGGGCGCGCAGTACGCGCTCCGGCGTGATGGGCACCTCGAAGATCCGCGCGCCCACGGCGTCCGCTACAGCGTTGGCTACCGCTGCCGGCCCGGGGACGATAGACGGCTCCCCCACGATGCGTGCCCCGTAAGGCCCCTCCTCCGAGGGCACCTCGACGATGATAGCTTCGATGGGTGGCACGTCGCGCGTGGTAGGCAGACGGTAGTCGAGCAGGTTGGGGTTCAGCAGGCGCCCCCTCTCGTCGTAGACCATCTCTTCGCTGAGGGCGATGCCCAGTCCCTGGGCCGCGCCACCCTGCATCTGCCCCTCCACCGACTTGGGGTTGATGGCGAAGCCCACGTCCTGGGCCACGGCGTAGCGCAGCACTGTCACTTCGCCCGTGTCCGGGTCCACCTCCACCTCGGCCACCTGGGCGCTGAAGCCGGGGGCCTGCCTGCGGGCGGTGATAGCGCCCCGGCCGACGATGGGAGCGTAGCGGGCACCGAAGCCGGTAGTGAGCCGCCCCAGCTCGGCGAAGGTGACCTGCTTTTCGGGCTGGCCTTTGGCCCGCACCACACCGTCCTCCATCTCCAGCTCCTCGGCCGGGACCTCCAGCCGCTGGGAGGCGATGGCCAGTATCTGCTGGCGGGCGTCCTCGGCGGCCAGCTTCACCGCCCGCCCCACGGTGTAGGTCGTCTTGGAGCCAGCGGTCATGCCGGCGTAGGGTGCCGTCTTGGTATCGCCGGTGACGACCGAGACCATGGACAGTGGCAGGTTCAGCTCCTCGGCGGCGATCTGAGCAAAGGTAGTGTTGGTGCCGGTGATATCGGCCGCGCCCACGGTCACGTTGACGGTGCCGTCGGCGTTCAGGCCCACCGTGGCCGAGGCCGGTTGCAGGCCGCCTAGCCAGCCGCCAACAGCCACCCCCACGCCCCGGTTGGGTCGCTGGCGCGTCTGGTGGCGCTGCTGCCAGATCTCCGTCCGGGCGATGGCCTCCAGGCACTCCTTCAGGCCGATGGCCGGGTAGGGCTGGCCGCTGGGCAGGGGATCGCCCTTCTCGACGGCATTCTTCAGTCGCACTTCCAGGGGGTCAAGCTCCAGGCGCTGGGCCAGCATGTCCATGGCGCTCTCCAGGGCGAAGGCTACATGGGGAGCGCCGGGCGCCCGCAGCGCGCCCACGCTCACCTTGTTGGTCAGCACCTCGAAGCCCTCGATATCCAGGTTGGGGCACTTGTAAGAGCCGCCGATGAGGAGGCAGCCCGGCAGCACCGGCGCGCCGGGAAAAGCGCCCGAGTCATAGATGACTCGCGCCTGCAGGGCCACGAGCGTACCATCGGCCTTCATGCCTGCCTTGAGCTGGACCACGGCCTGGGGGGCAGGGGTGGCGGCCAGCATGTCCTCCTTGCGGCTCATGGCAAGCTTGACCGGCCGCCGGGCGTGGATGGCCAGCGCGCCCACCAGCGCTTCGTAGAGGTAGATCTTGCCGCCGAAGCCGCCGCCCACCTCGGTGGCCACCACCCGCACGCGGGCGTCGGGGAGGCCCAGGGTGCGGGCCACCTCGTGCCTCACGTGGAAGGGGGCCTGGGTGCTGGACCAGATGGTCAGCTCGCCGTTGGCGTCGTAGTCGGCGATGGTCACGTGGGGCTCGATATACGACTGGTGCACCATGGCCGAGCGCCAGGTGCCTTCCACCACGGCGTCGGCCTCAGCGAACCCCGCCTCGATGTCCCCCCGCTTGAAGGTGATGGTGGAGGAGACGTTGCTGGGGCGGGACTGAGCTTGCTCCTGCTCCGCTTCGATGGTGATGTGGCCCTGCTCCTCCGAGCGGTCGGCTTCCTGGATGGCGGAGGTGCGGGCCAGGGGCGAGTCCTCGCGCATGGCCTCCAGGGGGTCCACCACCGCCGGCAGCTCTTCGTACTCCACTTCCACCAAGTCGCGGGCGTGGGCAGCAGCGTAGGGGTCGCGCGCCAGCACCGCTGCCACCGGCTGGCCGTAGAAGAGCACCTCGTCCCGGGCCAGGAGCGTCTGCTGGCGGACATCGGGGTTGATACGGTGGGAAGGCAGGTCGGCAGCGGTAACCACCGCCTCCACGCCGGGCACAGCCAGGGCCTTGCTGACGTCGATGCGGCGGATGCGGGCGTGGGCCACAGGGGCGTGCACCAGCTTCGCGTGCAGGAGGCGGGGAAAGCGCAGGTCATCGCCATAGGGTGTCTCGCCGGTCACCTTGCCGGTGGCGTCGATGCGGTCCACGGGCCTGCCCACGTGCCGGAAGCCGGTGCGCTCGAGGGTCTCGCGGGCCATTGCTCTCCCTCCTCGCTCAATCGCCCCGCATCCGCTCGGCGGCGGCCAGGACGGCCTCGTAGATCTTGGCGTAGCCGGTGCAGCGACACAGATTGCCCGCCAGCCCCAGCCGCACCTCTTCCAGGGTGGGATTGGGGTTGCGGCGCAGCAGGTCATAGGCAGCCATCACCATGCCGGGGATGCAATAGCCACACTGGACGGCCCCCTTCTCCACGAAGGCCTGCTGGACGGGGTGCAGGTTGCCGTCTGTGGCCAGGCCCTCGATGGTGGTCACCTGGCAGCCGTCGGCCTCCACCGCCAGCATGATGCAGGAGGTGACCAGGCGACCGTCCACCAGCATGGAGCAGGCTCCGCAGTCCCCGGTGCCGCAGCCCTCCTTGCTGCCGGTGAGGCCCAGCTCCTCGCGCACGGTGTACAGGAGGCTCCACCAGGGCTCCACCGCTACCTCGTAGGCCTCGCCATTGACGGTCAGGTTGATGAGGCGTTTGGGCATGGCCTAGCCCCTCCTGGCCCTCTCGATGGCCTCGTGCAGCAGCCTCTCGGTCACGACCTCCACCAGGTGGCGGCGGAAGGCGGCCGAGCCACGCACATCGGAGATGGGAGTCGCCTCCTCCCGGGCCAGGGCCGCCGCCCGCGCGATGGCCTCGGGAGTAGGGGCCTGGCCTTCCAGGGCCGCCTCGGCTCGTCGCGCCCGTATGGGCGTGGGGGCCACCGCCCCCAGGGCGATGCGCGCCCTTTTCAGCGTCCGACCATCCCCGTCCAGCTCGACGGCCACGGCCACCCCCACCACGGCGATATCCATCTGCTTGCGGGGGGTGTGGCGTCGGTAGACGGCGGCGGACCGGGGCGCGGGCGGCGGCAACAGGAACTCCACCAGCAACTCGCCAGGGCGCAGGACGGTCCGCCCCGGCCCCAGCCAGAACTGCTCTACCGGCAGGACCCTCTCGCCCTCGGGGCCCACGACGCGTGCCCTTGCCTCCAGCGCCAGCAGGGGCGGCGCCGTGTCGGCCGAAGGGGCGGCGTTGCAGGCATTGCCGCCGATGGTGGCCATGTTCATGGTCTGGAGCGAACCGACGATCCCGGCCCCGTCCACGAGGGCCGGGTACCGCTCCCGCACCAGAGCGCTCTCCACCACCTCGGACATGGTGAGGCCAGCGCCGAGCCGGAGCCCCTCGCCCTCGCGCCACTCCAGCACCTTCAGCTCGGGCAGGCGACGGAGGGAGACGAGATAGCGCGGATACGGGAACTTGTGGCCGCCCTCCTTGAGCTGGACCACCAGGTCGGTGCCGCCGGCGATGGGACGGCCGCCCTCGCCTTCGCGGCGGAACGTGTCCAGGGCCTCGTCCAGACTCTTGGGGGAGAAGTGGGCGAAGGGCCTCATGGGGGAAAAGGCCAGGCTGTGGTCTCCATCGACAGAATTCTAGCCCAGAACGCGGCGGCGCGGCAACGCCGGCGGGGGGGCCAGGAAGGGCTGTGCTATAATTCGCGTAGCAATGGACTCCTGGTCGCTGGGGTTCGACGAAAAGGACGTGGAGTCCTACGCCGGCCTGGGCGCGGAGCGGCCCTGGACGCCCGCCCCGGCATCCCGCGGCCAGCGCTCACGCCAGGAACTCCCGGCCGGAGGACATGCCCTGAGAGTGCGCATCATCGCCGACTACATCTGCCCCTGGTGTTACATCGGGCAGGAGCGAGTGGAGCGGCTGGCCAGAGAGCTACCCATCGCCCTGGAGCCGTGGCCTTATGAGCTGATGCCCCAGCTGCCGCCGGGCGGCCTGCCGCGGGAGCTGGTCCTCGGCCGCCGCTATCCCCGCCAGTACTACGAGCGGCTGCGCGAGCAGGCGCGCCAGGAGGGCATCCCCATGGAGGTGCCCGAGCGGCTGTACAACACGCACCTGGCCCACGAGGCCGCCCTGTTCGCCGAGGCCGAGGGCAAGGGCTGGGAGCTACACCGCGCCCTCTACCGTGCCTACTGGGCGGAAGCCCGGGACATCGGCGACCGCGACGTGCTCTGCCGCCTGGCGGAGGAGTGCGGGCTGGACGCCCATTCCCTCGACCGCGCCCTGGCCGAGGGCCGCTATCGAGAGGAAGTGGACAGGCGGCAGGCCTGGGCGCGAGGGCAGGGCATCGCCGGGGTGCCTACATTCATCTTCGGCGATGGCCTGTTCGCGCTGGTGGGTGCCCAGGAGTACGGGGTCTTCCAGGACGTGGCCCGCCGCCTGCTGGCCAGGCTGGCCAGGGAGTGAAGCGGCCCCGAGGCGCAATACAGGCATCGCCATCGGCCCTGGACGGACGTGGACGTTAAAGTTAGACTCGGAAGGGAACGGCCCCCAGGGCCTCCAGGCGAGGGCAGCCCGTCATCGGGGGGCAGGCCAGGGGCCGGGAGCGAACAGCTGCGGGAGGCAACCGGCACCAGCGCGGGGGCCGGCCGGGACTGAGAAAGAAGGAGGCGGCCATGGACTTCAGGTTCACTCCCGAAGAGGAGGCCTTCCGACAGGAAGTGCGGGAATTTCTGGACAGGGAACTGCCGCCCAACTGGGAAGAGAGGTTCGATACCGAGACCGAAGAGGGCTTCGGCGGCTTCTCCGAGTTCTCCCGCGCCTTCCAGCGCAAGCTGGCCGAGCGCCGGTGGCTGGCCCTGCCCTGGCCACCCGAGTACGGCGGCCTGGGCGCCACCATCATGCAGCAGGTCATCTACAACGAGGAGATGGCCTACCGCCGCGCCCCCACCGGCTTCAACATGGGCGTCGCCTGGGTGGGCCCGGCCCTGATGCTCTACGGCACCGAGGAGCAGAAGCACCGCTTCCTGCCCAAGATCGCCTCGGGCGAGGAGATCTGGTGCACCCTCTACTCCGAGCCCGGCGCCGGCTCCGACCTGGCCGCCCTGCAGACCAGAGCCGTCCTGGAAGGCGACTACTGGGTCATCAACGGCCAGAAGATCTGGACATCGCAGGCCCATCAGGCGCACTGGGGCTGGCTGGCCGCCCGCACCGACCCCGATGCCCCCAAGCACAAGGGCATCAGCACCTTCGTCGTGCCCATGGACGCCCCGGGCATCACCATCCAGCCCCTCATCAACATGGCGGGCCAGCACGGCTTCAACCAGGTGTTCTTCGACAACGTGCGCATCCCCCGCGACTATCTGGTGGGAGAAGTGAACCGCGGCTGGTACCAGGTGGCGGTGGCCCTGGACTTCGAGCGGTCGTCCATATCGGGCGTGGCCAGGGCGCAGCGCTTCTTCGACGACCTCGTCCAGTTCGCCCGTGAAGAGAAGGTGGCCGCTGACCGGCCCCAGGTCCGGGCCAGGCTGGCGGAGATGGGCATCGAGGTGGAGGTAGGCCGCTATCTTTCCTATCGGGTGGCCTCCCTGCAGCAGGCAGGCAAGATTCCGAACTACGAGGCATCGGTGGCCAAGCTTTACGCCTCGGAGCTGGACCAGCGTCTGGCCCGGACGGGCATGGACCTCATGGGACTGTACGGGCAGCTCCACCCCAAGAGCAAGTGGGCCAGGCTCAAGGGCAGGGTGGAGCGCCATTATCTGGTCACCGTCGCCTCGACCATCGGCGGGGGCACGTCGGAAATCATGCGCAACGTCATCGCCGGGCGGGGGCTGGGCCTGCCCAGGGCTTAGAAGGGCCTCAGACCGTCCCCAGGGCCGGAAGGACGGCGCTGGCGAACAGCCTCAGCGACCGGGCGTCGGCCGGCAGTTCGGGAAACAGCAAAAAGAACCAGGAGACGCCCACCGCCAGGTAGCGCTCCAGGCGATCGAGACACTCCTGGGGTGTGCCCACGAGCGCCCAGGGCATACGCTGCCGCACCGCCTCCGGGTGGACGCCGAGCCGGGCCAGGGCGGACGCCACCTCCTGTCTGCTCTCGCCCAGGACGACCGTGGCGTTGTGGCCCAGGGCCAAGGCCGCAGGGTCGCGGCCCTCCTCTCGGCAGTAGCTGGCCAGCAGCGAGCGCACCTCCTCCCACTCCTGGGGCGGCAAATCGAAGCCCACGTTGCAGATGTCGGCGGCCCTGGCCACGGTGCGTAACAGGTAGCGGCGGCCGTGCCCTCCGATGAGCACGGGCGGCCCGGCCGGCCGGGCAGGCGGGGGCCAGCCCGGCCCTCGGATGTTGCCGTAGAAGGGGCCGGATACCTCCCCCTCCCTGCCCGACCAGAGGAAGCGCATCGCCCGCACCGCCTCCTCCAGGCGAGCCAGGCGCTCGGGCAGAGGCCGCCAGGGCAGGCCGGCCGCCATGTAATCCTCGCGGCTGCCGCCCGCCCCCAGGCCCAGCACCAGCCGTCCGCCCGACAGGGCGTCCAGGGTGGCGGCCATTTTGGCCAGGACGGCCGGATGACGGTAGTCGTTGGCCAGGACCAGGGGCACCGCTATCAGGCGCTGCGTCAGGGTCGTCAGGGCCGTCAGGGTTGTCCAGCATTCGAGGCAGGGGGCAGCTATGAGGTCGAACAGGCTGGCGCCGTCGTAACCCAGCGCATCGGCTTCCCGCCACACGGCCGCCAGCTCAGGGAACGCCATTCCCGCCTGGTGCAGGCGGACGACGAAACGGGCCGGGCGCGGCATACCTCATTCTTCCCCGTCGGCTTGAAAGGGGTCAAGGTTCGGCCCCCGGGCGGCTGGAGCGGCGGCCCTCACCGACTTCTAATGGAAGTGGCGGAAAATGGAGGCTGCCTTTCGCGCCTGTAGGGGCGGGCAGGGATGAAGGGTATCGGCCCCTGGGGCATGGCCTTGGTGATAGCGCTGGTCGCCGCAGCCTGCGGCAGCGGGGGCGGCCTCCCCTTCCAGGCGCTGCAAGAGGGCCCAGTAGATGTCCTTACCACGCCCACCCCTTCGCCCGCCTCCGAGCACGCCCCCGCCCCGGTTGGGCCGAGCGAGGAAAGCATTCAGTCTCTGGCCCAGCGGGCGCAGGACCTAATAGCCTCTTACCGAGGGCATGTGGCCTTCGTCGCTCTGGAGGCCGCTTCGGGCCGCGGGGTGGCCATCAACTGGGACGAGCCCTTCATCGCCGCCAGCGTCATCAAGGTCTTCACCATGCTGGCGGTGCTGAGGGATGTGGAGCAG
>BEIA01000006.1 GCA_002898715.1 bacterium HR24
CCGTACTCGGGCGAGCGCAGCACCGAGAGCAGCCCCTTGCGGCGGCCGTTCAGTCCGCTCCCCACCTCGGCCACCACCTTCGCCACCCGGATCCCCCTCTCGGCCGCGAACATCGCCAGCCGCGCCACCTGGCGGTCGAGGTCGGCCCTCTGGTCGGCCGACGACACCCTGGCGTACAGCACCGCCCCGGCGTCCTCTCGCTCAGGCACGTCCACCAGGATGGTGCCGGTCGGCGTCTGGCGGGCGGGCACCGGGAGCTTGCCCCGCTTCCACCACAGCCAGGCGGTCTTGTACGAGATGCCGTTGGCCCGTGCCCAGTCTGACAGCTTCATGGGGACAGCATACCATGAAGCCGGTCATGTTGCCACAAACCTGTCAGCTGTTGCAAACCCTTGCGCTATAATCGGATTGGTAAGACGCGGGAGGTGCGTATCTATGGTGACGCAGCGCAGGAGGCGGCTGCCGGCAGAGGAGCGGCGGCGGCAGTTGGTGGAGGTGGGAGGGCGCATCTTCGCCATCCACGGCTTCTCCCGCACCGGCACCGCCGACATCGCCCGTGCCTGCGGCATCGCCGAGCCCACCATCTACCGCCACTTCACCTCCAAGGAAGAGTACTTCCTGGCAGTGGCCCGCGAGGCGGTGGGGCGCCTCTGTGAGCGGCTGAAGGCGGCTGCCCCCAGGGACATAGAGGCGCTGCAGGCCCTCCTGGGGGAGGAGGCCGCCCAGGGGCCGGAGCTGGCCATTCTGGGACGTCTCCTCCACGAGGGGCGCGAGCCGCCCTTCCGGGAGGCGGCGGAGGATGCGGTGAAGGCCATAGGCGACGCCGTCGCCTCCCTGAGGAAGATGGCCCCCCTGGGGGAGGCAACCGTCCTGGCGGCTGCCCTGCGGGCAGCGGCGGGCATGCTTGCCGGCGAGGAGAAGTGGGCTGCCTAGGCGGCAGGGATTTACCCACATCTCTTGGCGGAATACGGCTGCGGGGGATGAGCCAAAGCGCCCGCGTGTACAGGCGAACTCGTCCCCGCATCCAACGAAGGAGGTAGTAACATGCGGAGAAGAAGCCACGCCAATTCAGGATGGAGATGTGGGTAAATCCCTGACATAATGCACCTCAGGCTACGACGTGGTGGTCTTCGCGCTGCAGGGGCGGGATGGACAGGCTCAGGACGAGGGCGTCGCGCTCGCCCGGGCGCAGGGCATGAACCACCCCCTTCTCCACCCGCACCGTTTCGTAGGGCAGTAGACGGTAGGTCCGTTCCCCCACCTGGACCTCCACCTCCGACTCCAGGACGGTGTATATCTGGACGCACTCGCGATGGTAGTGGGGGGAGACGTGCTCGCCCTGGCGCAGACGCAGGATGCGCAGGCTGCACTCGGCCGTCTCCACGTGGGAGAGCACCTCGTAGTTGCCCATGGACTGCATGGCCGCGCCCCCTAGTCCCGCAGCTTGCCCAGGGCGCGCAGGACCCGCTCGGGCGTCAGGGGCGCCTCGAAGACGCGGGCGCCCACGGCGTCGGCCACGGCGTTGGCCACCGCCGCCGGCCCGGGCACGATGGATGGCTCCCCCACGATCCGCGCGCCGTAGGGACCCTCTTCCGAGGGCACCTCGACGATGATGGCCTCGATGGGCGGCACGTCGCGGGCCGTCGGCAGGCGGTAGTCGAGCAGGTTGGGGTTCAGCAGCCGCCCCTTTTCGTCGTAGACCATCTCCTCGAAGAGGGCTATGCCCAGGCCCTGGGCAGCGCCCCCCTGCATCTGCCCCTCCACCGACTTGGGGTTGATGGCGAAGCCCACGTCCTGGGCCACGGCGTAGCGCAGCACCGTGACCTGGCCCGTGTCGGGGTCCACCTCCACCTCGGCCACCTGGGCCGTAAAGCCCGGCGCCTGGCGGCGGGCGGTGATGGCCCCCCGCCCCACGATGGGGGCGTAGCGGGCGCCGAAGCCGGTGGTCAGCCGCCCCAGCTCGCGGAAGGTGACCTGCTTTTCGGGCTGGCCCCTGGCCCGCACTACTCCGTCCTGCATCTCCAGCTCCTCGGCCGGCACCTCCAGGCGCTGGGAGGCAATGGCCAGGATCTGCTGGCGGGCGTCCTCGGCGGCCAGCTTCACCGCCCGCCCCACGGTGTAGGTGGTCTTGGAGCCGGCGCTCATGCCGGCGTAGGGGGCGGTGCGGGTGTCGCCCGTCACCACCGAGACCATCTCCAGGGGGAGGTTCAGCTCCTCGGCGGCGATCTGGGCGAAGGAGGTGTTGGTGCCGGTGATGTCGGCGGCCCCGACGGTGACGTTGATGGTGCCGTCGGCGTTAAGGCCCACGGTGGCCGAGGCGGGCTGCAGGCCGCCCAGCCAGCCACCCACGGCCAGCCCCACCCCGCGGTGGGGATGCTGGCGTATGCGGCGCCGCTCTCGCCAGATGTCGGTGCGGGCGATGGCCTCCAGGCATTCCTTGAGGCCGATGGCCGGGTAGGGCTGGCCGCTGGGCAGGGGGTCGCCCTTCTCGACGGCGTTCTTCAGCCGAACCTCCAGGGGGTCCAGCTCCAGACGCTGGGCCAGCATGTCCATGGCGCTCTCCAGGGCAAAGGCCACATGGGGGGCACCAGGGGCACGCAGGGCGCCCACGCTGACCTTGTTGGTCAGCACCTCGAAGCCCTGGATGTCCAGGTTGGGACACTTGTAGGAGCCGCCGATGAGCAGGCAGCCCGGCAGCACCGGTGCCCCCGGGAAGGCGCCGGCATCGTAAATGACCCGCGCCTGGAGGGCCACCAGGGTGCCGTCGGCCTTCATGCCCGCCTTGAGCTGGACCACGGCCTGGGGCGCTGGGGTGGCCGCCAGCATGTCCTCCCGTCGGCTCATGGTCAACTTCACGGGGCGCCGCACGGCCATGGCCAGGGCGGCCACCAGCGGCTCATACAGGTATATCTTGCCCCCGAACCCACCCCCCACCTCCGTGGCCGTGACCCGCACCCGCGCCTCGGGCAGGCCCAGGGTGCGGGCCACCTCGTGGCGCACGTGGAAGGGGGCCTGGGTGCTGGACCAGATGCTCAGCTCGCCGCTGGCGTCGTAATCGGCGATGATGACGTGGGGCTCTATGTAGGACTGGTGGACCATGGACGAACGCCAGGTGCCCTCTACCACGGCGTCCGCCTCGGCAAAGCCCGCCTCCACGTCCCCCCGCCGGAAGGTGATGCTGGAGGAGACGTTGCTGGGGTGGGACTGGGCCTGCTCCTGCTGGGCCTCGACGGTGATGTGTCCTTGTTCCTCGGAGCGGTCGGCATCGCGGATGGCGCCGGTGCGGGCCAGGGGCGCATCGTCGCGCATGGCCTCCAGGGGGTCCACCACCGCCGGCAGCTCCTCGTATTCCACCTCCACCAGGTCGCGGGCATAGGCAGCGGTGTAGGGGTCGCGGGCCAACACCGCCGCCACCGGCTGGCCGTAGAACAGCACCTCGTCGCTGGCCAGCAACACCTGGGCGCGGGCATCGGGGTTGGTGCGGTGGGGCGGCAGGTCGGCGGCGGTGAGGACGGCCTCCACGCCGGGCACCGCCAGGGCCTTGGAAGCGCCGATGCGGCGAATGCGGGCGTGGGCCACAGGGGCGTGCACCAGCTTCACGTGCAGCAGGCGGGGCAGACGCAGGTCGTCGCCATAGACGGTCTGGCCCGTCACCTTGGCCGTGGCGTCGATGCGGTCCACGGGCCTTCCCACGTGCCGGAACCGGGGCCGCTCAAGGGTCTCTCGCGCCATCTCTCCTACCCCCTCGCTCCCTCAAGACGCATGCGCTCGGCAGCGGCCAGGACGGCCTCGTATATCTTGGTGTAGCCGGTGCAGCGGCACAGGTTCCCCGCTAGCGCCAGCCGGACCTCTTCCAGGGTGGGATCGGGTTGGCGGCGCAGCAGGTCATAGGCGGCCATCACCATGCCTGGGATGCAGTAGCCGCATTGGACGGCCCCCTTCTCCACGAAGGCCTGCTGCACCGGGTGGAGCTGTCCCCCCTGGGCCAGGCCCTCGATAGTGGTCACCTGGCAGCCGTCGGCCTCCACCGCCAGGACGATACAGGACGTGACCAGACGTCCGTCCAGCAGCATGGAGCAGGCGCCGCAGTCGCCGGTGCCGCACCCCTCCTTGCTGCCGGTGAGGCCCAGCTCCTCCCGCACCGTGTAGAGGAGGGTCCACCAGGGCTCCACCGCCACTTCGTGGGTCTCTCCGTTGACGGTCAGGGTGATGACACGCTTGGGCATGGCCTAGCCTCTCCTGGCCCTCTCGATGGCCTCCCGCAGCAGGCGCTCGGTCATGACCCCCACCAGGTGGCGGCGGAGGGCCGCCGAGCCGCGCACGTCGGATATGGGGCGCGCCTCCTCCTGGGCGATGGCCGCCGCCCGGGCGATGGCCTCCGGGCTGGGGGCCTGCCCCTCCAGGGCCGCCTCCGCCCGCCGCGCCCTGATGGGCGTGGGCGCCACCGCCCCCAGGGCGATGCGGACTTTTTTGAGGGTCCGACCACCGTCGTCCAGCGCCACCGCCACGGCCACCCCCACCACGGCGATATCCATCTGCTGGCGGGGGGTGTGGCGCCGGTAAAGGGAGGCGCTACGGGGCAGGGGCGGGGGCAACAGGAACTCCGTCAGCAACTCGCCGTGGCGGAGGACCGTCTCGCCCGGCCCCAGCCAGAACTCCTCCAGGGGCAACAGCCGCTCGCCCTGCGGCCCCACAATGCGCGCCTGGGCCTCCAGGGCCAGTAGGGGCGGGGCGGTGTCGGCGGAGGGGGCCGCGTTGCAGACGTTGCCGCCCACCGTGGCCATGTTCATGGTCTGGCGGGACCCCACCAGCCCGGCGCCGTCGGCCAGGGCGGGGTAGCGCTGGCGCACCCAGTCGTTACTGGCCACCTCGGCCATGGTCAGGCCAGCCCCCAGACGCAGCCCCTGTTCCTCATGCCAGCCAAGGGCCCTAAGCTCGGGCAGGCGACGGAGGGAGACGAGGTAACGGGGATAAGGGAACTTGTGCCCTCCCTCTTTCAGTTGGACCACCAGGTCGGTGCCGCCGGCCAGGGGCCGTCCCCCTTCGCCCTCGCGCCTGAAGATGTCCAGCGCCTCGTCCAGGCTCCGGGGGGCGAAGTGAGCGAAGGGCCTCATGGAAGCAAAGCCAAATTATGGTCTCCGTGGAAAAAGCCAGACGTGGCACCGGCGCCTAGGATCAGGCCCTGGCTACAAAACGCTGTAGGGAAGGTGTAGGCAGGCAGTAGGCCCGGGCACGAAGTCTCAGACCTCGGGCCCTGGCCCCTCGGCAGCGGTACCCGTGCACGGCGAGTCCGCGCGCGGCAGTCTCGCAATAGCTGCACGCCAGCGGCAGCCGGGCGGGTGACCCTGCACGAACGCCTCCTGCCGGGGGCCCCGCAGTGGAAAGCAGCCCAAGCCGTCTCGAGACGGTATGGGCCACATCTCCCAAGGCGGCCTCCCGCGGGGAGACCTTTCCGCACGAGCTGCAGGAGTGGGTGGTCATAAAACCGGCTGCCGGAGTAGGAAGAGACGTTCGATAGCCAGGGCGGACAGCGCTTGGCGGCCGTGCTGGAGTCCCCCCTCACCCTCCTCCGCCAGCTGGACAGATCCGGCTCCCCCTGGGCGCTAGGAGGCGAGGGTCTGTCCTGCCCTCGCACCTTTGGGTCGAACCGGTCGTCGAAGCTCTCTAGCATCTGCGCGGGGGATGCCAGCACCCCCTGCCATAGCGCCTTTGCGAAGCTGCGCCTACGGCCCATCTGTCCCTCTAGAGGATGGCGCCCTCGTCCTTGAGGCGGACAATGTCGTCCCAGCCATATCCCAGCTCGAGCAGCACTTCCTCGGTATGCTGGCCGAGCTCCGGCGCCGGGCTCCTGGCCCCCATAGCGGGGAAGTCGGCCGGCCCGGCAATGAATTCTCCACCCTCATCTGACGCTGCAAGGAGGACCCCCGCCTCTCGGACGAGCGGGTCCTGCACCGCCTCGTTGACGGTGTTTACCGGCGCCCACCACACTCCGTGGCGGTCGAGAACGGATCCCCACTCGTGCCGGGGGCGCTGAGCGAAGGCTGCATCCAGCTCGGCGACCAGCGCAGGAGCGTTATTGGCCCGCGCGTAGATGTCGCTGAAACGGGGATCGTCCACCAAGTCCTCCCGCCCCAAGGCCCGACAGAGGCTGGCCCAGTGGCGGTCCGGCTGGACACATAGGAGCCAGAGCCACCGGCCATCGCCCGCCCGGTAGCAGTTGATGAGCGGGTTACGCACGTGGTAGCGGTCCACGGGCCGGACCGTGCTTCCCAGCCGGGCCGCCCGCAGGAGGTCCCAGGCAAGGAGGAAGGCACCTACGCGCAGCAGCGGCACCCCTACCCACATGCCCTGACCTGTCCGTTCCCGCTGTGCTAGGGCGGCGCAGATAGCCCCCGCTGCTGCGAGGCCGGTGGCGTGATCAAACAGCATGTTGGGCTCTTGGGGCGGCTCCCCGTCAGGGTCATGGGGGGGACTCACGAGGCGGGCCATGCCCAGCCGGGCGTAGACCCCCACGTCCACCAGGGCCCGATCGCTCTCCCTGTGGTCATGGCCGTAGCCGCTTACCTGGCAGTAGACCAGCCGACGGTTCCGCGAGGCCAGCTCCTGGTAGGTGCACCCCAGCTCCCGCAACGCCCGCGGCCTCAGGTTGGTCACGACGACGTCGACCTTGCTAGCCAGCTCATAAAGGACGCGTCTTGCCCCCTGCCGGCGAAGGTCAAGGGCCAGGCTGCGCTTGCCACGGTTCACCTGCTCGAAGAAGGGGTTGCGGTCGCCCCGCCCGGTCGGAAAGGTGGAGGTGAGGACGGCCCGCAAGGGGTCGCCCTCGGGCGGCTCGAGCTTGAGCACCGAAGCCCCCCATTCGGCCAGCAGATAGGCCGCCGCGGGGGCAGCGATCCACTGCCCCAACTCGAGGACGGTCACACCGGCCAGAGGGGCCTCCATTTTCATCGCCACCCCCTTAAGGCGGGCTTCCGTCCCCGTGAGGGGCATTGCCCCTCGGGGTCGCCCACGTCTCGCAGGACAATGCCGGGTGCGGGGTTGTTCGGCCGAGCAGCGTCCAAGCGGGGACGGCCCCAATCGGGCGCCACCATGTCCTCAGCCGTGCTCGGAACGTATTCCGTGCGGCCGGGAGCTGGCCTGTGGGGCGCATCGCCCATAGCTCTCCTAAAGGGGACCGAGATGGCAGGCAGCTCGTGGCGCTGCCGCCCGCAGCCAGACCCCACCTGGGCTCCGCCAGGCCAATGCCGAGGTCCTCGGTCGCCGCTGGCAGATCGCAGGCCGGGGCCAGCCCCGTTCACCCGGTCAGGGAGTGGTCGTTGATGGTGGCCGTGACCCGCTCGTAAGAGGGGTGGTCGGCCCGTGATAGCCGCGCGCACGAGGTTGGCCCCAGTTGGGAAGCTAGACGCCCCCTTGACGGCAATGATGGCCACTCGTGCGCTATCGCGGGCCCCGCACGCAGCCGCGCCTGGGCCTGCTCCTTGACCACGGGCGGACGCGTAACGCCGCAGGCCCGTGGTCGATTCAGGCCGACACAGGCGACGCCGTGGTGTGCCCTGGCAGGGGGCCGCCCTCATTGCTGTCCCTCTGGGTCAGCGGAGTCCGTCTCCATACCATCGGGCCGGAAGAGGACAAGCCCCACCTCGTCCGAGAGGCGCTCGAAAGTGGCCCGCACCGGCATCTCCACCCGCACCTCCTCCGGCCGGCAACCGACGATGTTGGTGACCAGTCGGGGGCCCTCTTCCAGCTCCACGATGGCGAGGACGTACGGTACCATAGCAGCGAAGGCTGGCGTAGCCGCGCGCCGCACGACGGTATAGGTGTAGACCCGACCCCGCCCGGAGGCCTCGTGCCACTCCAGCTCCTCAGCCAGGCAACGTGGGCAGAAGGGCCGTGGATAGTAAATGAACAGGCCACAGCGCCGGCAGCGCTGCAACAGGAGCTTGCCCTCCGCCGCTCCCCGCCAGAAGGGGGCGCTGATACGGGTGGGCCGGGGCAGCGGCCGTTCCTGCACCTCTCGCTCGCTCACGGCTCCACTCCCAGGATCAGGCTTACCTGTTCGCTCATGATGCCGCCGTTCCCTTGCACGAAGGCCAGCTGACAATCGCGCACCTGCCGCTCCCCTGCCTCCCCCCTCAGCTGGTAGACCGCCTCCAGCACGTGGGAGGCTCCCCCGGCCAGCCCGGGCTGCCCATAGGAGAGCTGGCCTCCGTGGGTGTTGACCGGGAAGTCTCCCCGGTAGGTCAGGTCATGCTCTTCTACGAACGGGCCACCGCGCCCCTTGGGGCAGAAACCGGCGTCCTCCAGAGTGACGATGACAGTGATCGTGTAGCAGTCGTACACCGATACCAGGTCGATGTCTTGGGGTTCTACCCCCGCCATCTCGAAGGCCCGCCTGGCCGTGTAAGCGACTGCGGAGGTGGTGAGATTCGGGGCATGGGAGGGCATGCTGTGGGTCACCTTCTCGCCAAACCCCAGGAGGTAGACAGGGGGGTGCAGGCCCTCCCGCGCCACCTCCGGCCTCGCCACGACGAAAGCGATGGCCCCCGAACAGGGCATGACGATCTCCAGCAGATGGAGAGGGTCCACGATGACAGGTGACTCCAAGACGTCGTCCACCGTGATGGGGCGCCCGTAGAAGAGGGCCCTCGGGTTGGCGCACGCGTTCTGGCGCTGATCGACCGCCACCTTGGCCCGCTGGCGGTCGGTGGTACCATACTCGTAGCCATGGCGCATGGCGATCATGGCGTACCCCGAGTTGGCCCCCATGGGGCCGTACGGACGCTCGAACTCCGGCAGGGGAAGGCCGGGCCAGCGCACCCCTCGGGTATAGAAGGACTCAGGATCCACCGCCTCTCCCGTTAGGCAGAGGACCGCCCGCGCCGCCCCCGCAGCCACGGCTGCCGCTGCCCGCCACACCATGCCCGCCGCCGTGGCGCCGCCCAGGTCGACGATGTCGGCGTAGGTGGGCGACAAGCCCAAGTACTCGGCCAACATGGAGGGAAGGGTCACCGGTGCCCCCACCAGCAGGGGCGCCACCAGCAGCCCGTCCACTTCCGCCGGCTCCAGCCCGGCGTCCACCATAGCCAGCCGCCCGGCCTCGAGCATCAGCTCCACCGCTGTCCTGTCACTCGCCTCTCGGAAAGGCCCCACCTCCCCTACCCCGCAGATAGCCGCCCTGCCACGCAGGTCCATCGTTCGCCTCCCTTGCGCTACAGCCTTCTCTTGGCCCACCTGAACGCGGGGGGGGTTGCAAAATGGAAACTCACACAATATGATACTGGACACAAAACGGTGAGCTGTGTCAAGGGGTGCGAGCGGCATGAAGGTGAGCTTGTTCTACCTGCCCACCATCGGTTCCCGACGGGACATCGAGGCCGGCCTGGCCGGCCTGCGCGACGACCTCTACCAGCGCATGCTCCAGGAGCTGCGCGAGCAGGCCCAGCTGGCCGACGACCTGGGCTATCAGTCCATCTCCTTCACCGAGCACCACTTCCACATCGAGGGCTTTGAGCTGTCCAACAACCCCGTCCTTCTGGACCTGTTTGTGGCCCTGCAGACCAAGCGCATCCGCGTGGGGCAACTGGGCATCGTGCTGCCGGCCCACAACCCGCTGCAGGTGGCCGAGGACCTGGCCATGGTGGACCACATGACCGGCGGACGGCTGGACGTGGGCTTCGCCCGCGGCTACCAGCGGCGCTGGGTGGACGTGATGGCCCAGCACTACCACAACGTCCACGGCGTCCAGCCCGGCCAGCACGACGAGGTGGACCAGGCCAACCGCGAGGCCTTCGAGGAGTGCTACCGTATCATCAAGCTGGCCTGGACGGAAGACCTCATCTCCTTCCAGGGCAAGTTCTGGAAGATCCCTCCCGAAGGCACCCCCTGGCCCCTGCAGGCCACCCGCCAGTGGGGGGCGGGGGTGGACGAGGACGGCATCCTGCGCCAGATAGGCGTGGTGCCCAAGCCGTTACAGAAGCCCCACCCGCCCATCTTTCAGCCCTTCGCCTCCAGCGAGGCCACCATTCGCTGGTGCGCCCGCGAGGGCATCACTGCCATCCTGCCGCCCATGTATCTGCAGCTCCAGAACTACCTCTACGAGGTCTACCGCGAGGAGGCCTACCGTCATGGCCGCCGCCTGGCCGAGGGGGAAGGGCTGGGGGTGCTGCGGGACGTGGTGGTGGCCGACACCGATGAGGAGGCCCTGCGCCTGTGGCTGGAGGGGCCGGCCTTCGTGGGGGCGGCCTGGTTCGCGCCCTTCGGCTTCGACCGGGTGCTGCGGGAGCCCGGCCGGGAGTCGGACCTGACGCCCCAGGAGCTGATGGACCGCTCTTTGGTGCTGGTGGGGAGCCCCGACACCGTCTGTTTCCAGCTGGAGCGGCTGCTCAGGCAGACGCCCGTCTCCTGGCTCTTCGCCTGGACCTACAACGGCGTCATACCCCACCAGAAGCTGATGCGCTCCCTGGAGCTCTTCGCCACCAAGGTGCTGCCCAATTTCCGCTGAGGAGGGGTTCTATGGCTTACAGGGTCAAGGCGGCGGTCTTCTACCGTCCCCATGAGCCCCTGGCCGTGGAGGAGCTGGAGCTGGAGGCGCCCCGGCAGGGGGAGGTGCTGGTGCGGGTAGCGGCCTGCGGCGTCTGCCACTCCGACCTCCACTTCATGGAGGGGCTGGTGCCCATCGCCTCGCCCTCGGTGCTGGGGCACGAGGCGGCGGGCGTCGTCGAGGCGGTGGGCCACGGGGTGGAGTCGGTGCGCCCGGGCGACCACGTGGTCCTGAGCTTCATCCCCGCCTGCGGCCGCTGCCCCTACTGCGCGGTGGGGAGGCCCAACCTGTGCACGGTGGCCAACCGGGCCATGAGTCGCGGCACCATGCTGGACGGCACCCCCCGCTTCGCCAAGGAGGGGAGGCCCGTCTACCAGATGGGGGCCATCGGCGGCTTCGCCACCCGCACGGTGGTGCCCGAGGCGGGCTGCGTGAAGATAAGGGAGGACATGCCCCTGGACCGGGCGGCCCTGCTGGGCTGCGGCGTCATGACCGGCGTGGGGGCGGCCATCAACACCGCCCGCGTGCAGGCGGGCAGCGACGTGGCGGTGGTGGGCTGCGGCGGGGTGGGGCTGAACGTGGTCCAGGGGGCGGCGTTGGCCGGGGCGGGGCGCATCATCGCCGTGGACGTGCTCCCCCACAAGCTGGAGCTGGCCCGCCAGTTCGGCGCCACCCATGCGGTGGACGCCTCGCGGGAGGACCCGGTGGCGGCGGTCCGCCAGATAGCCGCCGGCGGTGTCGACTACGCCTTCGAGGTCATCGGCCGGCCGGAGACCATCCGCCAGGCCTTTGACATGACCCGACGGGGCGGGCTGACGGTGGTGGTGGGGGTAGCCCCCGCCGGCGCCGAGGTCTCCCTGCCCGCCGGTGCCTTCCTCACCGAGAAGACCATCACCGGCTCGGCCTACGGAGGGGCACGGATGAGCGTGGACGTGCCCCGCCTGGTGGAGCTTTACCTGGCCGGCCGGCTGAAGCTGGACCAGCTCATCAGCCGCCGCTATCCCCTGGAAGGCATCAACGACGCCTTCGACGCCCTGCGCCGGGGCGAGGTGGCCCGCAGCATCGTCGCCATGTGAGGCAGATCAGACTGGGAGGCCGGTCATGGAGTTCCGCTTTTCGCCGGAGGAGGAGGCCTTCAGGCAGGAGGTGCGCGAGTTCCTGCGCCGCGAGTGGCCCGAGGAGGCGGCCGGGGGTGGCGCCGAGAGTCCCCTCGGTTACGGGGGAGGACGCGGCCTGGAGGAGATCAGGCGCTTCCAGAAGAAGCTGGCCCAGAAGGGGTGGTTGACCCTCGCCTGGCCCAAGGAGTACGGCGGCATGGGGGCCAGCATCATGAAGCAGGTCATCTTCAACGAGGAGATGGCCTACCACCGCGCCCCCCAGCAGCTGGGCGTCGGCCCCGACCGCGTCGGGCCCACCATCATCCTCTACGGCACCGAGGAGCAGAAGCGGGAGCACCTGCCGCCCATAGCCAACGCCGAGGTCATCTGGTGTCAGGGCTTCAGCGAGCCGGGGGCTGGCTCCGACCTGGCCTCCCTCCAGACCACCGCCGTTGAGGACGGGGACTACTTCGTGGTCAACGGGCAGAAGATCTGGACGTCCCTGGCCCACGTGGCCGACTGGATGATCCTCCTGGCCCGCACCGACCCCGACGCCCCCAAGCACCGGGGCATCTCTTACTTTCTGGTGGACATGCGCACGCCCGGCATCACCGTGCGGCCCCTCATCGACATGACGGGGCGGCACGCCTTCAACCAGGTGTTCTTCGACAACGTGCGGGTGCCGAGGCGGAACCTGGTGGGGGAGCTGAACCGGGGCTGGTACGTGGCCGCTGCCACCTTGGACTTCGAGCGCTCGGGCATCAACCGTGTCATGGCCGGCATCCGCCTCTACGAGGAGCTGGTCCAGTTCGCCCGCGAGACGGAGCGGGACGGTCGGCCGCTGCTGGCGGTCCCTGCCGTCCGACACAAGCTGGCTGAGCTGAAGATCGAGTTCCAGGTGGGGAGGCTGCTGGCCTACCGGGTGGCCTGGGTCCAGTCCCAGGGCCGCATCCCCAACCAGGAGGCGTCCATGAGCAAGCTGTTCGGCTCGGAGCTGCAGCAGCGGCTGGCGCGGGCGGGCATGGAGATGCTGGGCCTGGGGGGCCAGCTCCGGCCCGGGAGCGAGTGGGCGCCCCTGGCGGGCCGCATCGCCGACTACTACCTGGGCTCGGTGGCCACCACCATCGCCGCCGGGACGTCCGAGGTGATGCGCAACATCATCGCCATGCGGGGCCTGGGGCTGCCGCGGGGGTAGGGGGGCCATGGGACTGAGCCATGCCGAGCTTGCCGCACGCCTAGGGGTCGACCGCCGTTACCGCTTCCTGATCGGAGGGGAGCTGGTGGAGCCACGAGGTGAGCGCCACCTGGTGGCCGAGGACCCTTCTACGGGCAGACGCCTATACGACCTGCCGCAGGCCACGCCGGGTGAGGTGGAGGCGGCAGTGGCAGCGGCGCGCAAGGCGTTCGATGAAGGGCCGTGGCCGCGGCTGGCCCCGGCCGAGAGGAGCAGGGCACTGGAGCGGCTGGCCCGCTTGGTGGCGGCACACGAGGAGGAGCTGGCCCAGCTGGAGGCGCTGGAGGCAGGCGTGCCGCTGCGCATGGCCTCCTCGTTCTCCGTAAGGGCGCTGCGTCGCAACCTCGAACACTTCGCCAGCTGGCTCGACAAGCTCTACGGCCGGGTGGTGCCTGTGCCCCAGGGCGGTGCCCTGGACTACACCGTCTATGAGCCGTACGGTGTGGTGGCCGTCATCCCGGCCTGGAACACTCCTAGCCTGTTCCTGGGCTCCAAGGCGGGAGCGGCTCTAGCAGCAGGCAACACGGTGGTGATCAAGCCCTCGGAGCTCGCCTCTCTGCCCGCCCTCCGCTTCGCCGAGCTAGCGGCCGAGGCAGACCTGCCGCCTGGGGTCGTCAACATCATCACCGGCGACGGGGAGGTAGGAAGGCTCCTCACCGAGCACCCGGGGGTGGACAAGGTGAGCTTCACCGGCGGCACGGCCAAGGGGCGCCAGATCATGATGCAGGCGGCACCACGTGCCGTGCAGCTGGAGCTGGGAGGGAAGTCGCCCCACATTATCTTTGCCGACGCCGATCTGGAGCGGGCCTCCCTGGCTGCGGCCCTGGGGGCTTTCGGCCTCAGCGGCCAGATGTGCGCGGCCGGCACGCGTCTGCTGGTCGAGGCCGCGGTTTACGAGGAGGTGCTCGAGCGCGTCATAAAGGTGGCCAGCTCGCTGAAGGTGGGGGACCCTCTCGACCCCGGAACCACCCTGGGCCCCCTCATCTCCCGGCAGGCGGTGGACCGGACCTTGCGTTACATCGAGGACGGGCTGGGACGGGGTGGGAACCTCCGCTGGGGGGGTCAGCGGCTAGCCCTCGAGGGAGAGCTGGCCGGAGGCCACTTCCTGCAGCCCGCCATCCTCGACGAGGTGGGCCCCGATTGGCCCATCGCCTGTGAGGAGGTGTTCGGGCCTGTCCTGGTCGCCTTCCCATTCGAGGACGAGGGACAGGCCCTGAGGTTGGCCAACGCCTCAGAGTACGGGCTGGCGGCCGGCGTGTGGACGAGAGACGTATTTCGGGCCCATAGAGTGGCGTCCGGCCTGCGGGCGGGCGTGGTGTGGGTAAACACGTACGGCCCCTTGCCCTATAACGTGCCGTTCGGCGGCTTCAAGCTGAGCGGGGTGGGACGCGAGGCAGGGCTTGAGGGCTTGCTTGAATTCTGCCAAGTAAAGAACGTGTACCTGGAGTTGCGACCGCCCCGATCGCCCACGGCCTAGGGTGGCTTCGGATCCCTAGCGGGGTTCAGAAGGCCAGGTCGCCCCTCAGGAGGCGGTGGGCCACAGTACGGCGCATGATCTCGGCCGATCCGTCGGCTATGCGAACGGTGCGCAGCTGGTGCCAGGCGTCGTAGAGCCTGACGTGGTTGGTCAACCCTAGCGCCCCCAGCACCTGCATGCAGCGGTCGACCGTTCGGAAGCCGGCCTCGCTGGCGAAGGCCTTGATCATGGCCGTTTCCTTGACGGCGCGCTCGCCTCGCTCCAGTCGGGCCGCGCAGTCGAGTCCCATGGTCCTGGCGGCATAGGTCTCGATGGCCGAATCGGCCAGGAGCCACTGCACCCCCTGGAACTCAGCGATGGGCCGGCCGAAGGCGACCCTCTCCTGGGCGTGACGCACGGCCATCTCCAGCGCCCAGCGGGAGAGGCCAACTGCCCTGGCGCAGTTGTAGAGACGTCCGGTGTTGACCCCTTCCAGGGCGATCTCGAAGGCGCCGCCTACCTCGCCCAGCAGGCGCCGCGCGGGCACCCTCAGGCCATGGAAGCGGAGGACAGCCTCCATCCCGCCGACCCGACCATAGAGGCGCAGCACCTCGGCCACCTCATAGCCGGGCCAAGCGGCGTCCACCAGGAAGCAGGAGATGCCCCCCTGACGTCGGGCAGCAGCCTCTGGATCGGTGACGGCGAACACGAGGGCATGGTCGGCGTAGGGCCCGTTAGATATCCACTGCTTCACCCCATCCACCACCCATACGTCCCCTTCCCTCCGCCCCGTCGTCGTGAGGGCCCAGGCGTCAGAGCCGGCCTGGGGCTCGCTAAGGGCGAAGCAGCTAGTTCGCTCGCCCGAGAGGAGGCCGGGCAGCACCTCAGCCCTGGCCGGGTCGGGCAGGTGGCGCAGGTGGGGACCGGGGCCGCTGGTCCAGTGGGCAACCGCCTGGTAAGGGAGCAGCCGGTCTCCCCCAACGTGATGGTAGAGGGCTTCCCAGACAACGAACAGCGCGGTGGGCCCGAGGCCCTCGCCGCCCAGGTCTCTGGGAACGAACAGGTTGTAGTGGCCTGCCCGGGCGGATGCCGTCCTCACCCGCCGCATCAGCGCCAGGGCCTCAGGGACGAGCCTCCCGTCGCTCCCATATAGGCGCTGGGCATCCTCCAGAAGGTCCCTAGCGCCCTCTTCGAGGGGCTCCACCACCTCCTTCACGAACTGGATCACAGCCTCAGCAGCCTGCTCCGCTCTAGCGATCGCCTCGTGATCGGTCATGACCGAACGCCTCCCTTTTCGGGCGCCTCGCCAGAAGGCCCCCTCGCTTGCGCCACCCCTTGACAGGGCTCGTCTTGTCCACTATCGTATTGCACGAGTTTCGAACTGACAACTGCATCAAGGGCAGAGCGAGGGTATGGCTGGAGACGTTACTAGCGGCGTGGAGCGGCTGGTCACCGAGGCGTTGCGGCTCTTGCCCAAGCGCCTGCGTCAGGCGCGGGAGCAAGAGGGCCTGAGCCTGCGGCAGCTCGCCCGGCGGGCAGGGGTGGCGGCCAGCACCATCCAGAAGATTGAGAAGGGGGCCCTGGTGCCGAGCGTCGCCGTCGTCCTCCGGCTGGCGGAGGCGCTCGGGAGGCGTCCGTCCTATTTCATCAGCCCCGTCGACGAGGAGCGGGAGCTGGAACTGGTGCGGGCAGGTGAGGGGAGGCCCATCAGCAAGCCCGGGGGGGCCGTGGCTTTCTACTACGTGGCCGAGCCCCTCAAGGAGCCCATTATGGAGGCCTATCTGGTGGAGGTGGCGCCCGGCGGCCACAGCGGCGAGGAGAGCCCCCTGGCCTATCGAGGAGAGGAGATAGTGCTCTGCCTTCGGGGGCACCTACTCTTCGAGTTTGAGGGCGGGGAGGTCGTGGAGCTCCGTCCGGGCGACGTGCTCCACTTTAAGGGGCATCTACCCCACCGTTGGTACAATCCCGGCCCTGAGAGGGCGGAGATGCTCATGGTCTGCTCCTTTGCTCGATAGCCTTTGGCAGATAGGAGGTCCGGGATGCTGAAGTAACAGGGGCCGGCCCAGATAGGCGGGGCCGCGTCGGTAGTCTAGCACACAGGAGGTGAAAGGATGATCGACTTGGGCATGCTGCACCTGTTCGAACACCCGGCCGGGAGGACGGAGCAGCAGGTGCTGCAAGAGCAACTTGACATCATGGTGCGGGCCGAGGACTACGGCTTCCACTCGGTCTGGCCGGCGGAGCACCACTTCAGCGAATACGGCTACTGCGCGTCGCCAGCCGTGCACTTGGCCTACGTGGCCGCTCGCACCAAGCGGCTGCGCCTGGGTACGGGAGTGGTGGTGCTTCCCCTCAACCACCCCGTCCGGGTGGCCGAAGACTATGCGACGCTGGACCTCATCTCAGACGGCCGGGTGGAACTGGGCCTGGGCCGGGGCTACCAGCCCCACGAGTTCCGAGGCTACGGCGTGGACCAGTCCCACTCCCGCCAGATCTTTCAGGAAGGGGTGGAGGTGATAGTGCGGGCGTGGACCCAGGACCGCTTCAGCTACCACGGTCAGTTCTACCGATTCGAGGACCTGGAGGTGAGGCCCAAGCCTTTGCAGAAGCCCCACCCGCCCATCTGGATGGCCGCCCTCTCGGACGACTCCTTCGCCCTCTGCGGCCGTTACGGGTTCAACCTGCTCACCGCCTTCGCCTTCGGGGCCGACGTCGACCGCATCCACCTGAACATCGAGCGGTGGAAGGAGGCCCTCCGTCAGGCGGGCCGCGACCCTTCCAGCTACCGGGTGGGCTGCTTGGCCATGACCTACGTGGCCGAGACCAGCCAACAGGCGCTGGCAGACTTCGCCGAGCCGGTCCTGTGGTACTACCACACCTTTGCTAAATACGTTGCGCCGCCCGCCGGCCACCCACCTATCCCCACCTACGAGCTTTATGCCCTGACGCGCGACTTCGTGCAGTCGGTGACCTGGGAGGACCTGGTGCGCCGCGGGGCGGTGGTGGTGGGCAGCCCCGATCAGGTAGTGGACCGTATCGGCCAGATCGTGGAGAAGACGGGCTTGAGCCTCTACCTGGCCTGGATACGCATCGGCGGCCTCGACCACGCCAAGGTGCTCAAGTGCATGGAGCTCATGGCGAGCAAGGTGATGCCCCAGCTCAAGGGCATGGGGGCACCGGTGCCATAGGGGGCCTGCCATGAAAGCTGCCGTGCTGCGCGCCGTCGGCGCCCCCCTCACGGTGGAGGAGGTGGATCTATCCGGTCCTGGCCCCAATGAGGTCCTCATCAGGGTCGTCGCCAGCGGTGTGTGCCACTCTGACCTGCACGTGATGGAGGGGGTCCTGCCCTACCCCCTCCCCACCGTGCTGGGGCACGAGGCGGCGGGGGTAGTGGAGGACGTGGGGCCGGGGGTGAGCGCCCTACGTCGGGGCGCTCACGTGGTGGTGGCAGTGGTCCCATCCTGCGGGCGCTGCCGCCTGTGCCTGCGGGGCCGGCCCAACCTGTGCACCGCCATCAGGGGGAGGCCGGGCGTCATGGCGGACGGGACCAGACGTCTGCGCCTACCGGGAGGGGAGGAGGTCAACCACTTCACTATGATCTCCTCCTTTGCCCAGTTCGCGGTGGTGCATGAGGCGGCAGCGGTGCCGGTGAGGGAAGACATCCCCCTGGAGCGGGCCTGTCTCCTGGGCTGTGGCCTCCTCACAGGGTGGGGTGCCGCCGTCAACCGCGCGCGGGTGGCCCCTGGGAGCTCTTGCGTGGTGTTGGGCTGTGGCGGGGTGGGTCTGGGCATCGTCCAGGGCTGCGCCGTGCGGCAGGCGGAGCCCATCGTGGCCGTCGATCTCTGGCCTCAGCGGCTGGAGGTGGCGGCCCGCTTGGGCGCCACCCATACGCTGCTGGCAGGGCAGGAGGACGTACCGGCCCTGGTGCGGCAGCTCACTGGAGGAGGTGCTGATTATGTCTTCGATGCGGTGGGGAGCCCGCAAACGGCGGCGCTCGCCCTTTCCTGCCTGGGCAGGGGAGGGACAGCCGTGCTGGTGGGTGTGGGCCAGCGGGACGCCAGCCTGAGCGTCCCCATCACCGCCACGGTCCTCAATGAGCGAGCCGTCCTGGGCTGCGACTACGGGTCGGCCTGGCCTCAGAGGGATATCGCCCTGCTCGCCGACATGTATGCCGCCGGCCGACTCAAGCTGGACGAACTTGTGGATCGAACTTATCCCCTGGAAGGGGTCAACGAGGCGCTGGCCGACCTCAAGGAGGGGAGGGCGTTACGACCGGTGATCCTGCCGTGGGGGGACAGCTAGCTGGCAGTGGCAGTGGCGGCTAGAGAAAGGAGGGCGAGGCATGCGCGTGCTATTGGCGCTCTTAGGTGCGGCAGCCCTGGTTGGGGGCCTGGTTGCCTGCGGTGGCTCAGAAGCACCGCCGCGGACGGAAACGCCGACACCACGACAGCTAAAGACTGACGTGGGCGTCACTGAGAGCGAGATCAGGCTAGGGACCACGGCCGTCCTCTCGGGTAGCCTGGTGGCCGCCTACCAGCCCATCGTTCCCGCCATGCAGGCCTACTTCGAATATGTAAACCGCGAAAAGGGCGGCGTCTGCAACCGCCGCATAACCCTCATCGTGGAGGACCACCAGTACAGCCCGCCCAAGGCGAGGGAGGCCGTGACGAAGCTTATCGAGCAGGACCGGGTGCTGGCCCTGGTGGGCGACCTGGGGACGGGGCCTGTCCTTGCCGAGGCCGACTACGTCAACGAGCAGAAGGTCCCTCATCTCTTTGTGCAGACCGGAGCCACCGCCCTCGGCGACTACCGCCGCTGGCCCTGGACCATCGTCTTCATCCCCGACTACCGCAGCGAAGGCCGCATCCTGGGCCGGCTAGCGAACGAGCGCTTCCCTAATGCAAAGGTAGGCATCCTCTACCAGAACGACGACTTCGGCCAGGATGGGCGAAGTGGCTTCAAGGAGGAGTTTAAGGGCCAGATCGTGGCCGAGCAGTCCTACGAGGCCACGGCCACCGACATCAGCTCGCAGATGGCGAACATCCGGGCGGCCGGGGCCGACCTGGTCTACATCTACGCCACCGCCGCCTTCACCGCCCGCGCCTTCCAGTACATGCAGCAGACCAACTGGCGGCCCCAGGTGATCATGAGCTACGTAAACCCAGCGGACACGGTGGCTAACCTGGTGGGTGGGGGCAACAAGGAGGCTGGCGCCTCGGTGATAAAGGGGACCATCGTGCCCATTTGGTACATGGATCCAGCGGTCGACAAGGACCGGCCGGAGATGAAGGAGCATGTGCGCATCATGCAGGCCTACGGCGGGCCGCCGGTGCAGCGCCTGACTCCGTACGCCCAGGCCCTAGCCGAGCTGGTGGTGGAGACCCTGAGGCGGGCCTGCGAGGCGGGCGACATGACCCGCCAGGGCGTCCTGAGGGCGGCCGAGTCCATCCGCGACTTCCATCCTACGACCCTCGTGCCCGGCATCGATGTCACGTTGGGGCCAGATGACCACTTCGCGGTGCAAGCCTTGGTGCCGGCCGAGGTGCAGGCCGACGCCACCCCCCGGCCAATAGGGCCCGCTATATCGACGCGGTGACCACGGGACCCGCGGGAGGGGACCAAGATGCGCTTTCGTCTATCGCCCGAGGACGAGGCCTTCCGCCAGGAGGTGCGCTCCTGGCTGCGGGAGCACCTCCCCCGCGACTGGGAGGACCAGGTCCCCGAGGGCGAGACGTGGGAGTTCACCCGCCACTTCACCCGTAAGCTGGCCGAAAAGGGTTGGGTGGTGCCCCACTGGCCCAGGGAATACGGCGGCCTGGGCCTCTCCCTGTGGCAGCAGCTGGTCTTCCGCGAGGAGATGGCCTACCACCGGGCGCCGCTGGGCTACATCGCCATCGGCGCCGACTGGGCGGGGCCCACCATCATCGTCTACGGCACCGAGGAGCAGAAGCGGGAGCACCTGCCCCGCATCGCCCGGGCCGAGGTGATGTGGTGCCAGGGCTTCTCGGAGCCCAACGCCGGCTCCGACCTGGCCAACCTGCAGACGCGGGCCGTGCGCGACGGCGACGAGTACGTGGTCAACGGCCAGAAGATCTGGACATCGGGCGCCCACCGCGCCGACTGGATGATCCTCCTGGCCCGCACCGATCCCGAGGCGCCCAAGCACAAGGGCATCTCCTACTTCCTGGTGGACATGAAGAGCCCGGGCATCACCGTCCGCCCCCTCATCGACATGATGGACAACCACGGCTTCAACCAGGTCTTCTTCGAGAACGTGCGGGTGCCGGCCCGCAACCTGCTGGGGGAGGAGAACCGGGGCTGGTATATGGCCACCACCACCCTGAACTTCGAGCGCTCCTCCATCGGCGGCGCGGCGGCAGCGAGACGGCTGCTGGAAGACCTGGTGGAATACGTGCGCGACTCCTCCCTGCCCGAGGGCAGGCGCCTGGACGACCCTCGTGTGCGCTACCAGCTGGGCGAGGCGGCGGTGGAGCTGGAGATAGGGCGGCTCCTCTCCTACCGGGTCGTCTCCCTGCAAGCGCGGGGGCTGGTGCCCAGCTATGAAGCGTCGGTGGCCAAGCTCTACAACACCGAGATGGGGCTGCGGCTGGCGCGGCGGGGCCTGGCAATCCTGGGGCTGTACGGGCAACTGCAGCCCAAGTCCCGCTGGGCGCGCCTGCGGGGGCGCTTCGAGCGCCAGTATCTGTGGATGACGGGCATGGTGGTGGGCGGCGGCACGTCCGAGATCCAGCGCAACCTGATAGCCATCCGTGGCCTGGGCCTGCCGAGGGGCTGAAGACAGCTTCCCCAGCACGACGGGCACGGACGGAGGTGCTTGAGCTATGGGCTGGCGCGAGACGGTGGCGGGCAAATTGGTGAGCCCGCAGGAGGCTGTCGCCAGCATCCGGTCGGGCGATACGGTGGTGGCTGCACCGTTCACCTGCACCCCCTACACCCTTTGCCAGGCCCTGTACGACAGGCGGGCAGAGCTGCGGGGGGTACGGGTCCATCACCCCGCCGGTCTCTTCCAATGGATCAGGGAGGAGGCTGACGCCGAGTCTTTCCTATGCACGGACTTGTACGCCACGCCCCTCAACAGGGAGTGGGTGAACAGGGGGGTGGTGGACTATCTCGTTTTTGGTGCCTGGCGGGATCATGAGATACCGGCCGGATTCGAGGCCCAGCCCGACTACTTTTTGGTCCCCGTGTCGCCTCCCGACAAACACGGCTATTGCAGCTTCGGCCCTGGGGTCTGGCTGTCCAAGACCTGGTCCCGTCAGGCCAAGAAGGTCATCGCCGAGGTGCACGAGGACTTCATCCGCACAGGCGGCGAGAACTACATCCATATCTCTGAGATCGACTTGCTGTGCGAGGGGCAGGCCCAGACGGGAGCACTGCCCATCCCTCCCCGCAGCGAGGAGGAGGTGGCCGTCACCGAGGTCATCTGCACCCTGGTGGCCAGCGAGATCATCAAGGACCGGGACACGGTGCAGATCGGCATCGGCACCGTTGCCGCCGCCCTGGGCATGTATCTGGGCGACAAGCACGACCTGGGCATCCAGACGGAGATCATCACCGGTGGCATCGCCCAGCTGGTGGAGGCGGGGGTGGTGACGGGCAAATACAAGACGCTGCACCGGGGGAAGGTGGTTGGCAGCGCCTGCGTCGCCATGCCGCCGGAGGAGCTGGCCATGATCGACGGCAACCCCGTCTTCGAGCTCTACGACTTCGGCTATACCGATGACATCCGGCTGTTGGTGCGGTTCGAGAATTTCGTGGCCGTCAACAACGCCCTGATGGTGGACCTGACGGGCCAGGTGGCCTCGGAGACCATCGGCCCCCGCATCTGGACGGGGACGGCAGGACAGCTTGCCTTCATGATCGCCGCCCGTTATGCCCCCGGCGGCCGCTCGGTCATCGTGCTCCCCTCCAGCCACCTGGTGCAGGGGGAAAGGCGGACTCGCATCGTCCCCGCCCTGCCCGAAGGTTCCGCGGTCACGGTCCCCAGGACGCTTGTGGACTACGTGGTGACGGAATACGGCGTCGCCACCCTGCGCGGCAAGACGGTGCGGGAGCGCATCGGCGAGCTGATCGCTGTGGCCCACCCGGACTTCCGCGGCGAGCTGAAGAAGGAGGCCCAGCGCCTCTACGGCATCAGCGTCTGAGGCCCATGCCCCGGGCGCCCTTCTGGCTGGAAGGCGTGCAGGCCCTGGAGGCGGGCGAGGGGCTGGCCATCGCCTACGCCGGCCACCTGCTGGCCCGCCTGGGCGCCGTCGTCTGGAAGGTCGAGCCGCCCCGGGGCGACCCCATCCGCGCCCTGGGCCCCTTCCCCGAGGACGTGCCCCACCCCGAGCGGGGCGCCCACCACCTCTTCTACAACGGCGGCAAGCGCAGCCTGGCCCTGAACCCGGAACGCCGGGGCGACCGCGCCTTGCTGAGCAGGCTGGCCCGCGCCGCCGACGTCCTGCTGGTGGACGCGGCCTGGGCCGAGGCGACGCGGGCACGGGCCCTGGCCCGTCGCGGCGCCGTGGCGGTGGTCGTCACCCCCTTCGGCCTCACCGGCCCCTATCGCGACCTGCCCGCCTGCGACCTGGTGCTGCAGGCCATGATGGGCCTCGCCTACATCACCGGCGAGCCCGACCGGCCGCCCCTGCAGGTGGGGCTGCCCGTGGCCGAGCTGACGGCGGGACAGTTGGCGGCGGGCATCGCCCTCGCCTGCCTGTGGCGGAGGCGCCAGGGCGGACGGGGCGTCCTAGTGGACCTGTCCTGCTGGGAGGCGGCCCTGACGGCCATGGAGCATGCCCCCATGGCCTGGTCCTATCTGCGGCGGGTCTGGCGACGGCGGGGCAACCTGGGCGGGCTGGCCGGCTGGGGCCTCTATCCCTGCCGCGACGGCTACGTGGGCGTCATATCCGGCCTGGGCGATGCCTACCTGCGCTTTCTGGAGATGGTGGGGCCGCCCCTGGACGACCCCAGGTTCCGGAGCATGTCGGCCCGCACCCGCCTGGCCGACGAGATGCACGCTGCCATCCTGGCGTGGCTGGCAGGCAGAGGCCGCGAGGAGGTGGTCAGGGAGGCCCAGGCACGCGGCCTTCCCTTCGGCTACCTGCACACGGTGGAGGACCTGCTGCGCTCCCCCCAACTGCGGGCACGGCGTTTCTTCCGTGTGGTCCGCCAGCCGGGCCTGGGCGAGATAACGGTGCCCTATGCCCCTTTCCGCGCCCGCGGGGTGCGCTGGCGCCTGGCCCCCGCCCCTGCCCTGGACCGTCACCGCGCCCTGGCACGCCACCTATCCCCCCGGCCCCAGGGGCCCAAGGGGCTGGACAGGGACCTGCCGCTGGCCGGAGTGCGGGTGCTGGAGATGGCCGTCGTCTGGGCAGGGCCCCTGTGCGGACGCCTGCTGGCCGAGGCGGGGGCCGAGGTCATCAAGCTGGAGACGGCCCGCCGCCCAGACCTCATCCGCGGGCCGGCACGACCCCTGCACCCGGCCGATGGCGTCTACCCCCGCGCCCAGCCCGGCCCCGACCCCTGGAACCGCCACGCCTACTTCAACGACCGCAACCGCGGCAAGCTCGGCATCTGCCTGGACCTGGACCGCCCGGAGGGACGAGAGCTGGCCCGCGCCATCGCCGCCCGTTGCGACGTGGTGGTCGAGAACCTGTCGCCGGGCGCGTTGGCCCGCTTCGGCCTGGACTACGCCACCCTCAGTCGCCTGCGCCGGGACATCATCTATCTGTCGATGCCCGCCCAGGGCCTAACGGGGCCGGAGCGGGGATACGTGGGCTACGGCGCCACCAATGACCTGACCAGCGGCCTCATCAGCGTCACCGGCTACGAGGACGGCACCCCCCAGAACGCCGGCATCAACGTTAGCGACCCGGTGGCGGCCTTTCACGGCTTCGTGGCGGTGGCGGCCGCCCTGCACCTGCGCCAGCGCAGCGGCCGTGGCCTGCACATCGACCTGTCCCAGCGGGAGTCCACCGCCTACTTCATGGCCCCCTACCTGCTGGACTACCTCTGGAACGGTCGGGTGGCCCGGCCCACGGGCAACGCTCACCCCCATTGGGTGCCCCACGGCCTCTACCCCTGTGCCGGGGAGGACTCCTGGCTGGCCATCGCCGTGCGGGACGATGGCGAGTGGCAGTCCCTGTGCCGGGTGATCCCGTCCCTGGCTGCCCTGTCCGGGCTGTCGCTGACGGAGCGCCTCGCCCGCCGCCGCGAGATAGATGACCTGCTCGCGGGGTGGGCGCGGGCGCTGCCGCGGGCGGAGGCGTGGCGAAGGCTGCGGGAGGCGGGCGTGCCCTCTGGTCCGGCCTACGAGGGGCCTGCCCTCTTCGCCGACCCCCACCTGCGCCGACGTGGCTTCTGGGTGGCGGCCCACCACCCGTCGGCAGGCCGTCGGCTCTACCCGGGGCCGCCCTGGCGCCTGGGCGACGGCACCCCCAGCCGCCGCCCGGCCCCGACCCTGGGCCAGCATAACCGCCTCGTCCTCTCCCGACTGCTGGGGCTATCCGAGGAGGAGATGGACGAGCTAGAGAGCCAGGGCGTGCTGGCCACGCAACCTAAGGCGCATCATCCGAATTCAAGTGGGGGCCTGGCGCAGCACTAAAAGGGGATGCATGCCAATGCCAGCTGCGGAGGCCTCCAGTCATGATGCCACTTGCTGACGTGTTCGTCCCCACTTGTGATCTATAAGGGCAGGGTTCTCCTGCCCTACAGTTGGGGTAAAGAGAGAAACCCTGAGGGAAAGGAGGCCCCAGAGAGATGTTCTATGCTGGCCTGGACCTTGGCAAGAGGCATTCCTACGTGGCGGTGGTGGACGAGAGGGGTAGGATCGTGAGGCAGGGGAGGGCCGAGAGCAGCCCCGAGGGGTTGCTTTGGGCCCTCTCGGGCCTGGGCCCAGGGCTCAAGCTTGCCCTGGAGGCCACCAGGGCCTGGGAGTGGGCCTACGACCTCCTCTCGGACCAGGGGCTGGCGGTGACCCTCGTCCATCCCGCCGTGTCCAGGGCCATAGCCTCGGCCAGGCCGGGGAAGCGACCGGCTGGACGCCCACATCCTGGCCCAGATATGCGGGCAGACCTGGTGGCCAGGGCCTACGTGGCCCACAAGGAGACGAGGGCCCTGAGGGAGCTCCTGCGCTACCGGGCCTTCCTGGTGGGCCTCGAGAGGGCGGTGAAGAACCGCATCCATGCCCTCCTGGACCGGCTGCCGGTGCGGCCGCCCATGGCCACCCCCTTCTCCAGGAAGGGGCTCGGGTGGCTGGCGGGGCTCAGGTTGCCCGAGCCCTACGGCGCGGAGCTTGCGGGCCTGTTGCGGCTGCTCTCGGCCCTCAGGCAGGAGCTTGCGCTGGTGGCAGGGAGGGTGCGGGAGGTGGCCAGGAGGGACGAGCGGGCCCTCTTGCTCACCACCGTGCCCGGCCTGGGCTACTACCTGGCCCTGCTGGTGCTGGCCGAGATAGGGGACGTCTCCCGCTTCCCCAGCGCCAGGCACCTCGCCAGCTATGCCGGGCTGGTGCCCTCCACCTACGCCTCGGGAGGTGTGGTAAGGCACGGCGCCATCACCAAGGGGGGCTCCCGCTTCCTCAGGTGGGCCCTAGTGGAGGCGGCCATCCATGCCGTGCGGCGGCCTGGGCCCCTGCAGGAGTTCTACCGGCGGCTCCTGGTGGGCAAGGGGGCCCAGAAGGCGAGGGTAGCGGTGGCAAGGAAGCTCGCCAAGGCCATCTTCTGGATGCTCAAGACGGGCAGGTCCTACAGGGAGGTGGAGCCGTACCTCGCTCCCCAGGGGCAGGCGGGCTCGAGGCTTTACATGGCCTAGGTGAGGGCCGGCCCTGTGACCCCCCAGCCTGCTTCGCATACGGGACATATTGTCCTCGGGCAGGGACGGAGAGTGACTCTCGGCGGTGCTTGCTGGAGCGTGTCCTTTGGCCTTGTGGCCAGGAGGGAGGAGGCCATGGCCCCCCCTGAGGAAGCCTTGACTCGGCCCCCGCCCTTAGAGACACGTAAAGCGCTGTCCTTTAGCTCCCGCTGTGGGGCCCAGTGCAGGCCCTGCCCTCGTGGCTTCCTAAGCCCCAGGATGCCGCCGCTCCGCCACGACAAGGACGTCGACATCTTTGGTGAGGCGTAACAACCTGTCCGCGATCGCGCCCCGCAGCAGCTCGTGCAGGCGGCTACGTCGCGAATGACCGACGACGATGGTGTCCACGTTCTTCTCGCGTGCGACCTGCGCAAGCGCAGCCGCTACGTCGTTCGCCTTGACCCGAATGCATTCGGCCCCCAGGTCTTCGGCAAGACGAAAGTGCTCCTCCAGCCGCCGCTTCGCCTCCGGCGAGGCATGTGCCCAGGCCGGCGTCTCGACGAACACGGCCAACAGGTCTGACTGCTGACGCTGCGCCAGGCGCCAGGCGCGCCGAATCAGGTACTGCGAACGCGGACCGTCGTCGATCGCCACCATCAGCCGTTCGCCGGCCGGCCAGACCGCCCCGATCCCATGCTGGCGCATGTACTGCTCAAGGTCTTGTTCGACCCGCGCCGCCATCTTTCTGAGGGCCAGCTCACGCAGCGCCGCGAGGTTCCCTTCACGGAAGAAGTGACGCAGTGCCTGCTCGGCGCGCTCCCGCGGATACACATCCCCATCGCGGATGCGCTGTCGCAGCGTATCCGGCGTCACGTCTATCAGTTCGATCTCGTCCGCCTGGTCGACGACCCAGTCGGGGATGCGCTCGCGCACCCGCACGCCGGTGATGCTCTCGACGATGTCGGCCAGGGACTCCAGGTGTTGGATGTTGAGGGTGCTGATGACGGTGATGCCGTGGTCGAGCAGTTCTAACACGTCCTGCCAGCGCTTGGCGTGTTTAGAGCAGTTGGGGACGTTGGTATGGGCGAGCTCGTCGACGAGGGCCACGGCCGGCCGACGGCGGATGATGGCATCGACATCCATTTCCTCGACCGTGACGCCCTTGTACTCGCATCGCTTGCGGGGAATGATCTCCAGATCCCCGATAGCCTCGATGGTCCTGGGGCGACCGTACGTCTCGACGAAGCCGATGACGCAGTCGACGCCGCGCGCCTTTAGCCGGTGCAGCTCCATGAGAGCGGCGTACGTCTTGCCCACGCCCGGCGCCATGCCCAGGTAGATGCGCAGCCGACCCCGCGCGCCGGCCCCAGCCTCCCGCCGCACCCGCTCGAGCATCTCGCTAGGCGTGGGCCGCTCTTCCCGACGCCCGCCGGGCCGCTCGTGGCTCATCGCTCGGGATCACGGCCTATCAAGTCGGTCGAGGGCGAGGTTCAGCTTCAGCACGTTAACGCGCGGCTCGCCGAGGAAGCCCAGGGTTCCGCCCTCCTTGAGGCGATCCACGAGTGCGCGCACCTCGTCCTCCGAGAGCCCGCGTGCCCGCGCCACGCGCCCGACCTGTAGGTAGGCGTTAGCGAGACTGATATGCGGGTCGAGTCCACTGCCAGATGCAGTCACTGCGTCTGCCGGAACCGGTGCGTCGGGAGCAAGCCCGTTCTCCTGCCGATATGCCTCCGCCCGTTCCCGCACGGTGGCAATCAGCTTCGCGTTCGTCGGCCCGAGGTTGGAAGCGCCGGAGCTCGTCGCATCATAGCCATCGCTGCCAGCTGCCGATGGCCGCGGATGGAAGTAGTCTGGCCGGGTGAACGCCTGCCCGATGAGCTCCGAGCCGATAACGTTGCCGCTAGCATCACGGATCAGGCTGCCGTTTGCCTGGTAAGGGAAAAGGACTTGGGCGATGCCGGTGACCGTCAGCGGGTAGACCAGACCCGTGAGCGCTGTGAGCAGCACCACCGCGAGGACGGCGACCCTCGCCTGTCGTGCAATCTCCACGATGCCTCCCTCCGTTAGGCCAGCCCTAGGGCTGCAATGATGAGGTCGATGAGCTTGATGCCGATGAACGGGGCCACGATGCCACCCACGCCGTATACGAGCAGGTTGCGGCGCAACAGCTCGGCCGCCGGGGCCGGGCGGTAGCCCACGCCCCGGAGGGCCAGCGGCACCAGCGCAACGATGATGAGCGCGTTGAAGATCACTGCCGACAGGATGGCGCTCTCCGGCGTCGCCAGGCGCATGACGTCCAGCGTGCCTAACTCTGGGTAGGCTGTGGCGAACATAGCCGGGATGATGGCGAAGTACTTTGCCACGTCGTTGGCGATGGAGAAGGTGGTGATGGCGCCACGGGTGATGAGCAGTTGCTTGCCTAGGGCGATGACCTCGATCAGCTTGGTCGGGTTTGAATCGAGGTCGACCAGGTTCGCCGCTTCCTTGGCCGCGGCCGTGCCCGAGTTCATCGCCAGCGCCACGTCCGCCTGGGCGAGGGCCGGAGCGTCGTTCGTGCCGTCGCCGGTCATGGCCACCAGGTGGCCCTGCCTCTGCAGCTCTCTTATGATCTCGATCTTGTCCTCGGGCTTGGCCCCGGCCACGAACTCATCGACGCCGGCCTCACGGGCGATGGTCGCGGCAGTGAGGGGATTATCGCCGGTGATCATGATAGTCTTGATGCCCATGCGCCGGAACTCCTGGAAGCGCTGGCGCAGACCTGGTTTGACCGTATCTTTGAAGTGTACGACGCCGACGACGCGGCCATCCAGGGCCAGCGCGAGCGGCGTCCCTCCCTCACGAGCGATCCGCTCGATCTGTTCGTTCAAGTCCGCCGGAGCCCCTTCGCCCGTGCGGGCGAGGATGGCCTCCGGAGCGCCCTTCAGGTATTCGTGGCCGCCCTGCCGAAGGCCGCTCAGGCGCGCCTGAGCCGTGAAGGCGATGATCTCGGCGTCTGGACGAATGCCTTCGGTCGCTGGTGCGCCCATCTGCTCGGCGAGAGCGAGCAGGCTCCGCCCCTCGGGCGTCTGGTCGGCCAGGCTTGACTGCCGGGCCGCGATGAGGGCGTCCAGCAGCGAAGCACCGTTAACAGGGATGATCTCGGCTGCCAGTCGGTTGCCGTAGGTGATCGTGCCCGTCTTGTCCAGCAGCAACACGTCCACGTCGCCGGCCGCCTCGATGGCGCGTCCAGAGAGGGCCAGCACGTTGAAGCGGGCGACGCGATCCATGCCGGCGATACCGATGGCCGGGAGCAGCCCACCGATGGTGGTCGGCATTAAGCACACGAGCAATGCCACCAGGACCACCGTCGCGACCGGGTTGCCGGCGTAGATGGCGAACGGCTCGACGGTGGCCACTACCAGGAGGAAGACGAGCGTCAGCCCCACCAGCAGGATCGTCAGGGCGATCTCGTTCGGCGTCTTCTGGCGCCGGGCACCCTCCACCAGCGCGATCATTCGATCGAGAAAGCTCTCTCCCGGGTCAGCGGTGATGCGGATCTTGAGCCAGTCACTCACCACCTGGGTACCGGCAGTCACGCCCGAGCGGATGTCCGTTCCCGGCTCCTTCAGGACCGGGGCCGACTCGCCGGTGATCACCGCCTCGTTGACGTAGGCGATCCCCTCGACCACCTCGCCGTCTCCCGGGATGATCTCCCCTTCGCGCACAAGCACGATGTCGCCCTTGCGGAGCTGGGACGACGGAACCAGTTCTTCTCGGCCATCGCGCAGCCGGCGGGCAGGCGTCTCCTTCCTCGTCGCGCGCAGGGTTTCAGCCTGGGCCTTGCCGCGGGCCTCGGCCAGCGCCTCGGCGAAGTTCGCGAAGAGCACCGTGAACCAGAGCCAGAGGCTGATCTGGATGCCGAACCCCAGGCTGAACCCACGCCCAAGCTCAGGCACGACAAGCTGCGCTAGCGTCACCGCCGTGGTCCACAGCGCGCCGATTTCGACGACCAACATGACGGGGTTCGTGACGAGGTGCCGCGGATCGAGCTTGACCACGGCATCGCGCAGCGCCCGTTTCAGGAGTGGCCCGGACCAGGGGCTCGCCCCCCGGAGTCGCCGCTGCAGCAGCTCCTTCATCTCATCGGTCTCGGGCGTGCGAACAGGCGGGGGCTCGAGTCCGCGCATCGGGTCGGCGTCCCGCGCCGGCATCGTGCGCGGAGCCCGCTGGCTGTCCTGCCGTCGGTTGCGGTCCGTCACCCCCGCCTGCTCGCGATCGTGCCCGCTCATTGTTGCTCTCTCCCTTCCAGTGCTCCGCTCAAAAGGTCCGGCCGGCGCCCAACAACAGTTGTTCGGCGATCGGACCGAGCGCCAGCGCTGGGAAGAAGCTGAGCGCCCCCACGATCACCACGGTTCCCACGAGCATGCCCACGAACAGGGGCGTGTGCGTCGGCATCGTACCCAGGCCGGGTGCCAGCCGCGGCTTGCGCGCCAACGAGCCGGCGATGGCCAGGACCGGCACCATCGTCAGAAAGCGGCCGATCAGCATCGCCAGGCCGACGGTGACGTTGTAGAAGAGCGTGTTGGCACTCAGGCCGGCGAAGGCCGAGCCGTTGTTCCCGGTACCCGAGCTGTAGGCGTAGAAGATCTCGCTGAAGCCGTGGGGGCCAGGATTGAGTATGCTGCTGACCCCATAGGGAGCCACGCTCGCCCAAGCGGTGAAAACGAGGATGGAGGCTGCTCCCGCCAGCACGAACAACATCGCCATCTTTATCTCGAAGCTCTCGATCTTCTTGCCGAGGTACTCAGGAGTGCGACCGACCATCAGGCCGGCGATAAACACCGCCAGGATGGCAAAGATCAACATGCCGTAAAGCCCCGATCCGACGCCGCCAAAAATTACCTCACCGAGCTGCATGTTGAACATCGTCACCCCTCCGGACAGGGGCAAGAGGCTGTCGTGCATGGTGTTGACAGCTCCACAGGAGGCCGCCGTGGTGACCACGGCAAACAGAACTGACGCGACGATGCCGAACCGCACCTCCTTGCCCTCCAGGTTGCCACCTGGCTGCAGTGGTGACGCCTGTTGGTCGACGCCCAGCCGGGCGAGTAGTGGATTGCCACCTTGCTCCACCAGCAACGTCACAGCGAGGCCAGCGACGAACAGGACGGCCATCGCCGCCCACACGGCCCAGCCCTGGCGGGTGTCGCCGACCATCCGGCCAAAGGTGTGGGTGAGCCCGGCCGGGATGGCAAAGATCAGCAGCATCTCGATGAGATTGGTGAGGGGTGTCGGGTTCTCATAGGGATGGGCGGAGTTGGCGTTGAAAAACCCCCCACCGTTGGTGCCGAGAAGCTTGATCACTTCCTGGCTGGCCACCGGCCCCTGGGCGATGGTCTGCGCTCCGCCCTCGAGCGTCTGGACATGGATGTAGGGCTTGAGGTTCTGCGGCACCCCCTGCCACACCAGCACCAGCGCGACGACCACGCTGAAGGGCAGCAGCACGTAGAGGGTGGCACGGACCAGGTCGACCCAGAAGTTGCCGATGGCCTCGGCCGAGCGACGGGAAAGGCCGCGGATGAGCGCCACCGCGACGGCGATACCGGTCGCCGCCGAGACGAAGTTCTGAACGGTCAGTCCCGCCATCTGGGTGAGGTAGCTCATCGTGCGCTCGCCGCTGTAGGCCTGCCAGTTGGTGTTGGTGCTGAAGCTAGCAGCCGTGTTAAAGGCGAGGTCAGGGGCGACCGGCCCGAAGCCCTGCGGGTTGAGCGGTAGGAACCCTTGCAGACGTTGAAGCGCATAGAGAAGGATCATCCCAGCCAGGTTGAAGAGCAGCACCGCGGCGGCGTAACTGGGCCAGCGCTGCTCCGCAGCAGGGTCGATCACGCACGCCCGGTAGACCGCTCGCTCGAGCGGTGAGAGGAGCGGGCTAAGCCACGTCCGCTCGCCCTGAAAGACGCGGGCCATATAGGCGCCGAGCGGTTTCGTAAGCGCCAAGAGAAGCCCCACGAAGAGGACGATCTGGACAAGGGCGATAGCATTCATTGTCCCGCGTCACCTTCCCGTGGGTTGGCCGTGTTCGTCCGACGGGCAAACCAGAGAACGATTACGCGGGTTTCGGCCCGTCCCCAGCAACACAGGCCGTACTCTCGCGCAAGCCGCTCGCTTTCACGCAGGATCTCGAGCGCCTCGCCCGGCTCGCCGTCCAGCGGGAGGGTCAGCGAGACGCGGGCGACCAGGTCCGCCGCCGTCCGCGCCAGCAAGAGACAGGAGGCCCGCACCCGCTCCATGGCGGAGGCGACCGCTCCCGATCGGCTTAGGCAGTTTCGCCGTCGCCGCCGCTCGGACGACATCGGCCGTCCCCTCAGAGGCGGTCGGCGTCGATAAGCGCGTAGACCAGGTAGAGTGCCAGGGCGATCGAGATGATGCCTCCAACCACCCATTCCCACTCCATCAGCCGCGCCGTTGCCGGAGGCGCTCGCAAGCCAGCACGTAGCCCAGTGCGAGCGCGAAGAACGCACCGGTTGCCACCACGAACGCCACATCAGCCATGGATAGGCTCCTCCTCTGCAGGCGCTTCACCCGCCGCCATTTCACCGTCTCGCTCGCCCGTGGCCGAGCCGAGAACGAGCCGCAACAACGCCTCGAGTGGAAACGGCTTCGGGAGGTAAGCCAGCGGCCGGAACTCCTCGAGGTGGCCTTTCGGCACGCGAACCGCCGAGAGGATGACTGTGGGGACGTAGATGCCCCGTCGCCCCAGCTCGCGCAGCACGTCCCAGCCGCTGCGATCGGGCAGATCGATGTCGAGCAGCAGCAGGTCAGGACGGTCCTCCGCCATGCTCGCGATCGCCTGACTGGCGGTCTCTGCCTCACGGACCTCCACCCCGCGGGCGCGCAAGTTCCGGGCGACGATCTGGCGGAACGTCGCCTCGTCTTCGACGAACAGCACCTGCCGGGCGCGCAGGATGGGCGGCGCGGCGAGCGAGTCGCCCGACTCAGCGCGCGGCGGGCCAGCCGCCGGCCCGTGTCGCTCTATCGCCTGCCCCTCCATCGTCGCGGTATGCCCCGGTGCCTAGCGTCTCGACAGGCCACCCGAGATACTGTGGATCGGATGCGCTCAACGGACGCTCAACGGGGCCTCCATGGATCTCAACGATCGCTCAACATCTGGCGCTGAGGCCGCCAGTGAGGGCAAGCGGCATGAGCGGGTGCGCGCTCAATGCCGGTACGGTGGCCCCAAGAAAGGGGGGCGGCCGGCTCAGGCGAGGTGCTCCTCGGTCACGAGCCGGTAGCCGACGCCTGGCTCTGTCACTAGGCGTCGGGCCGCTGGCCCCAGCTTCTTACGCAGGCGAGCAGCGTAGACGTGGAGGTAGTGCGGCTCATCGACGTACTGCAAGCCCCACACCTGTGTCAGGAGCTGGCGGTTTGTCAGCACCTTATCTGGGTGGGAAGCCAGCACCTTGAGAAGGTCGTACTCCTTCGGAGTGAGGTCCACCTCCTGACCCGCGACCGTGACGCGCCGATGCTCTAGATCGATGAGCATCTCCCCGGCCTGGATGACGGGCGCTGCGCTGGCGAGGTGCGCAGCGTGGCGCAGCGCCACCCGGATGCGCGCCAGAAGTTCCCGCACCCCGAACGGTTTCGTCAGGTAGTCGTCCGCGCCCTGCTCGAGCGCCGCAACCTTTTCTGCCTCCTCGCCGCGCGCCGACAGGACTATGATGGGCGTGCCCGAATGCTCGCGAATGGTGCGGATGACCTCGCGCCCATGCATGTCTGGGAGGATCAGGTCCAAGAGCACGACGTCTGGCCGGAACCTCTCGAATCGCTCCAGCGCCTCCTGGGCAGTTTCAGCGACCTCCACCCGGAAGCCGTGCCCCCGGAGATTGGAGCTGACCGTGCGGAGGATGGCCGGCTCGTCATCCACCACCAGGATGCGGGCGCCCTGCGGCACGGTCACGGGGCCACCTCCGTGGCCGACGAAGATGCGCCGCCGGGCTCCCCGATCGGCAGGGTGAAGATGAAGCGTGCCCCACCGCCGGGGCGGTTCTCGGCCCACATACGTCCGCCGTGGGCCTCGACCAGCCCCTTGGCGACCGCCAGTCCGAGCCCGCTGCCGCGTGACTGGGCCCCCTGCCCATCCAGACGATAGAACGGCTCGAAGACCCGCCCGAGCGCTTCGGGTGGCAGGCCAGGGCCACGGTCGGCCACCTCGACCTGCACCTCCCCGTCAATGCGAGCACCAGAAATGGTGATCTCCGTCCCGGGTGGAGTATGCTTCGTGGCGTTCTCGATCAGGTTCGAGAGGACCTGGGCGATCTCGACGTAGTCAAGCAACAGCGGCGGCAGGTCGTCGGGCATCTCGACGGTCACTCGGTGACGAGCGGTAACCGGCCTGAGGCGATCCAGCACTTCCTCCACCAGCCCACGTAGGTCGTGCCACGCCTTCTGTGGGTGGAGCTTGCCGCCCTCGATCCGGGACAGGTCCAGGAGATTGTCGACCAGCCGGCCGAGCCGCCGCGCTTCTTCCGCGATGTCACGGGCAAAGGCGGCCCGCTCCTCCGGCGACCAGTCCACGTCCTGTTGGAGCAAGCTATCTGCCGCCGCGCTGATCGTCGCCAGCGGCGTGCGCAAATCGTGGGAGACCGCGCTCAGCAGCGCCGACTTCAGCTCGTCAGTGCGACGCAGGATCTCGGCCTCGGTCGCCTCGCGGCGAAGCCGGAGCCGCTCCAGTGCTATACCGACCTGTGCCGCCACGGCCGACAGCAGACGGTTATCCGCGGCGGTGAAGCCCGGCCCGTCAGGCGCTCGTACTAACACAATCACGCCGGCACGCTGTCCCTCTACGGTAACCGGGACCAAGTACAGACGGTTGCTCACGATCGTCCGTGCTGTGCTAGGGGGCCGGGGTGGCACCACGCCGATCCAGCGGCCGGGAGCACCGCGGCGGATGGGTGTCGGAGCAGCCCCCTGCTTGAGCAGACGACTAGAAGCCACAGTGGATGCCCTGGCCAGCCACAGGGCCTCGGGATCCCCCGCTATAGCTCTGATGACATCATGACCCTCGCCTTGAGCGATCTCGATGGAGACCGCAGCCAGTTGCAGTTCCTGGCGCAACCGTGCTGCCACGGCATCCAGTGCCTGGCCGAGGTCAGGCTCACTCATCAGGCGGACGACATCGTAGAGGACGATTGCCTCGCGCTCTCGCTGCTCTGCCTCCCAAGCCCGGCGGCGTTGGCTGGCAGCAACATGGCCAGTCACAATAGCGGTCAGCAGGAAGAGCAGTAGTGCAACCCATTCCTCTGGGTCGGAGACGGTGAGGGTGTGGACCGGCTCGACGAAGAAGAAATCGAACGCAAGGAATGCCGCTACTGAAGCGACCACGGCGGGCCCGCTTCCGAACCCCACGGCCACCGTCAGGACAGCGACCAGGTAGAGCATCGAGATGTTCGCGATGTGGACGCGCCCCGGCACGAGCCCGATGACGATGGTGACCAGCGCGACGCTTATAAGCGACGCCGCGTAAGCGATCCACCTGGAGCGAAGCACAGGTCGGAGCCGGAGGAGCGGCCTCATTCTGGCATCTGCTCGAGCAACGCGAGCAGGTCCTCCCGCCTGATGCGAACGAGACGTCCGCCCGGGAGCTTGTAGGCGCGTAGGATACTGCGACGCAGGTAGTTGTTGATAGTCGGCACGCTGACCTGGAGATAGTCGGCTGCCTGCCGCTTGGTCAGGAGGTCGGGCAAACTCATGCCGGTTCCGGCCTGGTCTGCAGCCACGTCTCTCACTTGTCTTGGTGCTCCCATCAAAATGATAGCGCTCGGCTCCATAGGAGAGTAGCTGGCAACGGGACTGGAACTGTCATGATGTGCGATCGGTGATTTTCCCACCACGGCCACCGGCCAGGGTGCCCTGGTCCTCACGGAGAGGGACGAGCCCCGGTCGTCGCCCGGCTTTTGGCCGACATCCAGCCTCGATTTAGGGATGGTGGTGTCGCTAAAGTTGTGTAGAACAAGAGGATGGAGTAGAGGGCGCTAGGGATGGAGAAGGAGGACCTGCGGGAGCTGGCGCGGGAAGCGGCGCATGCCCGCATAAGGGAGCAACCGTCTTAGGTCTCAAGCGTTGCGACCACGGGTTGTTGCCGCCAGGGCCTGCCCTCCCTGAGCATACTGCCCGCCAGCACCAACAGCTTGCGCATGCAGGCCACCAGCGCCACCTTCCTGGGCTTCCCTGCCAGAAGCAGGCGCCGGTAACGCTCCCTGAGCGAGGGGTTGTGCCTCACCGCCACCAGGGTAGCCATATAGAGGGCCTCCCTAGCCCTGGCCCGGCCGCTTTCGTAATGCGCCTCCTGCCCGAGCGGCGGCCACTCTCCCAGGAGAGGGGTGCCACCCCAGCTAGACACAGGGTGGCCTTGCGCCCCCACCTGCCCCAGCTGGGGCAGGTAGACGAGGAGGGCGCAAGCGGTGGTGGGACCCACCCCGGGCACGCTCCTGTGGAGGTCCACCTTCTCCCGGAAGAGGGGGCTGCCCCTGATGGCGTCGTCTAGCTCCCCCTCCAGCTCCTTGAGCTCACCCCCGAGGAAGCGGATATGGGCAGGGGTAACGCCGGCGGATGGACAGGGGCGAGCGCTCCCGCCTGTTGCGCTCGGCCACCGGCATCCCTAGCACCTGGCGGCGCCTGGTGACCAGACTGACGATGGCCTGCTGCTGCTCCTGGGGCAGGGGCCTGGGGCTAGGGCGCACCGCCTGGGCGAAGTGGGCCAGCACCTGGGCGTCCACCCTGTCGGTCTTGGCCAGCCGGCCGGTGGCCCTGGCGAAGTCCCTCACCTGGCGGGGGCCCTTCACCACCACCGGCAGCGCGCCCGTAGCAAGGGTGGCAGCTACAGCCGCCCCAAGGCCCCCCGAGGCCTAAAGCAGCACCAGGGCCGGCGAGAGCCCCTCGAGCCTCCTGAGCAGCTCCTCCAGCCCCTCCTCGCTGTGGGGCAGGCTGAAGCTCGTCCCCTGGGGCGGATGGCCACCTCCAGCCGCTCCTTGCAGACGTCGATGCCTACGAAGGCCTCCTCGCTCATGGCACCTCCTTGGCCTATGCCCTGCCTTGTGGATGCGGGCTCATGGGCCCTGGCAACCGTGCGGGCCACAGGCTGGTGGGCGTGGCGACCGGCGCTCCCCTGCGGCCCTTGCTGACCAAGGGGGATGCGGCCTGCCACGCCCTTAGCTGCACTTACTGTCATGATCCCTGTCCCCTGCCGAAAGATACAAGGGGGAAGGATGGCAGGCCTGAAGGCACCGCCCCGCCTCACCCTGGGCACCTTCAGGTCCAGCTGCCCCAGGGTGAGGTACAGCTTGCGCTGATAGAAGCCATTGGCCTGTTCCCCCTTGCCCATCTCCAGGAAGCGCCGCCTCTCCCGCTCCATGAGCCTGTGCAGCAGCCCCTCCAGCAGGTGGGAGAGGGAAGGCCTCTCACCCCGTTCCATGCGCTCGTACATCTCGTCCACCAGCCTGTCCCGCCACTCCTGGCCGGCCTCTGCCTCCTTGCGCCTCCTCGGCATTCGTCTCACCTCCATCCCTGGACTGCCCACAGCATACACATTTTTCGAGACACCCCCTGATGGAGGGGCTACGGCTTGAGGGCAAGAGGGGGAGGCCCAGGACGAGGCCTGGAGAGGTGTGCGCTGATGGCGCCTACGACTCGAGGGAGGTGCGGCTCTACCTGCGTCGGCGGGGCATCAAGGCTAGCATCCCCCAGAACCCCAGGGGTAGGAAGAGCCCCAAGGTGGGGAAGCCCTATCGCTTCTGCCAGGTGACGTACCAGGCTGCCAGGGGTGCGGTGGAGCGCCTCTTCGCCTGGCTCAAGGGAGGGTTCCGCAGGCTGGCCCTGGGCTACGAGCGGCTCCTGGCCACCTTCGTCGTAGCCGGGAAAGCTCTGAGGTGAGTTGTAGGGCTCTTCCCCAAGCAGCCTGGCAGGCGGCCATCAACGTCCGCCCCGCCGCTAGGATCCTCACCCGGCGCTTCCACCACCGCGGCAAGCCCGCGCCTGCGCGTCGGCGTCAGGCACCCGAAGCCCGTATGGAGGCACTGTGACATCCCGGCGAACCGTCGCCGAGGTGCTGCTTTGCCGACTGCCAAGGTCGGCCAGAGTTGGAAAGGCTTTACAGACTTTTAAACCCGGTTAACTCGAGATTAACGACGCCACAGGGCTTTCACGCGATAGTGGCTGTGGGAGGTGAGAGAGATGGCCGGTGGCTACGACCGGCGCGGGGGCCGGCTTGCTTTGCGGGCGTGTGCCCTACTGCTGGCAGGGACATTAGCCGTTGCTGCCTTTTCCTGTGCCGGGCCGGAGAGCGGTGGTGGCCGCTTATCGGGCAGCATCGTGATCGACGGCTCAGGGACGGTCTTTCCCCTCAGCGAAGCGGTTGCCGAGGGTTTCAGGGGGCGCGAGCCTAAGGTAGACGTAGTGGTTGGCAGCTCTGGCACAGGGGCCGGCTTTCAGAAGTTTTGCAATGGGGAAACGGCGATCCAGGACGCTTCACGGCCCATAACTGCGTCGGAAATGGAGACATGCCGCAGCCGCGGCATCGATTTCGTAGAGCTGCCGGTGGCACTCGACGCCCTGACGGTAGTGGTTCACCCGAGCAACCGTTGGCTGGAGTGCATAACGGTGGCCCAGCTAAAGAAGATGTGGGAGCCGGCCGCCGAGGGCGTGGTGACCCGCTGGAACCAGGTGGACCCCTCCTGGCCAGAGCGGCCGCTCCACCTTTATGGGCCTACGACCGCCCATGGCAGCTTTGACTATTTTACCGAGGCCGTGGTAGGCCGGGCACGAGCCTCACGGGGCGACTATTCGGCTAGCGCCGACTACAACGTCATCGTGGCCTCGGTGTCGGCAGATGGGGACGGCTTGGGCTACATGGGCCTGGCCTACTACCAGCAGAACGCGTCGCGCCTCAAGGCGCTGGCCGTCGACGGGGGCCAGGGCTGCGTGCAGCCTGCGCCCGAGAAAGTTATCGATGGCAGCTATCCCCTGTCGCGGCCCCTCTTCATCTACGTCAGCTCCCGGGCCATGGGCCGCCCCGACCTCCGCGCCTTCGTGGATTACTACCTAGAGACGGCGAAGGGGCTTGCGGCGGAGGTGGGCTACATTCCCCTGTCAGACGAGGCCTACGAGCTGGTGCGGGGTCGCTGGCAGGAGGGAAGGACCGGCAGTGCCTTCGCAGGGAGCAGGCCTGGAACCAGCGTGGTGGACGTCCTGCGGGGGGCCTCGTAGCGCCGAGGGCCGGGAACGGTGGCCGATCGGGACTGCCGGGGGAACCCTGCAGCGGCACCCCAGGACCATCTCACAACGTGGGCGATAAGGGGCCACAACGAGCCTTGACGCAGGCGAGGCCGTAGTCCACGGTAATGATGTAGCCGCTGCATGGGTCGAAAGGGGCACGAGCGCTGTAACGCCGCCGGGCCACCCGGGCGGGTATGGGGCGGTCTCCGGTCCGGCCGCCGGGGCCGGGCCGCGAGTGGGGGTGGGCATCTGTTGGCTAAGGAGAGGGGCCGCGCCGCGGCTGCGAACCAGGGTGGTTGGGTTTGGAGCGACGGGGCGGGCCCTGGCGGGGCAGGCTCATGGCACCCACGGCGGCGACTGGCGCTCATCGTCCTGGTGGTTGCCACGGGCCTGACTTGGTGGCGATGCGGCGGTGGCGACGGTGGGGCAGCGTTGCTGCCCGGCGCCGTCCTCAGCCCGTCGCAGGCCCAGGAGGTGAGCGGGCTCAGTACCCCCCAGCTGGTGCAGCGCCTGCGGCCCAGCGTGGTGCACATCCTCACCGAGTCGGCCAGCATCAGCGTCTTCGGCCAGCCGGTGCCCCAGCAGGGCGTGGGGACGGGCATAGTCATCAGCCAGGACGGCTACATCGTCACCAACAACCACGTAGTGGTGCGGCCCAACACCTGCGACACGCCGGCCCAGAGCATCACCGTCACCCTGGCCGACGGCCGCCGCTTCCCGGCCACCATCGTGGGCCGCGACCCGTTGACGGACCTGGCAGTGCTGAAGATAGACGCCAGCGGCCTGACCCCGGCGCCCCTGGGCGATTCGGAGGCGATGCAGGTGGGGGAGGAGGTGGTGGCCATGGGCAACGCCCTCAACCTGCCCGGCGGCCCCACCGTCACCAAGGGGGTGGTGAGCGCCAAGGACCGCACCATCCAGGAAGACCAGTGCGGGGTGACCATCCCCGGCGCCATCCAGACCGACGCGGCCATCAACCCGGGCAACTCGGGCGGGCCGCTGGTGAACATGCGCGGCGAGGTGGTGGGCATCACCACCGCCGTCATCCGTGGCGGGCAGGCGGAGGGGGTGGGGTTCGCCATCTCCACCGCCACCGCCCGGCCCATCATCGAGGCGCTGATGCGGGAGGGGCGGGTGGAGCGGGCCTTCCTGGGGGTGGCGCTGGTGGACGTCACCCCCCAGCTGGCCCGCCAGTTCGGGCTGCCGGTGGAGCAGGGGGTGGTGGTGTCGCAGGTGGTGCCGGGGGGCCCGGCCGCCCGCGCCGGCCTACGCCCCAACGACGTCATCGTCCGTCTGGGCGGGCGGGACGTGCGCAACTCGGGCGAACTGCTGCAGGCCCTGGCCCAGTTCCGGGCCGGCCAGACGGTGCAGGTGGAGTTCTACCGGCATGGCGGGCGGCAGGCCGTGCCGGTCACGCTTGGGCAGCGACCGCCATGACGGCACCGGTGTTCGTCGGCAGCACCCCCAGGAGGCATATGGCTGCGTCACGGCTGTGGCGCGTATCCCGAAGGCATGGGTAGGAAGGCCCCACCCCAACGGCGCTTCGACCTGGCCGTCATCGGCGGGATCGCCCTGTTTGCCGCAGCCTCCGTGTACGGCCTACTGTTGGTGGCTTCGTGGGCAGAGCGACATCTTGTTCCCGGCAGCCACATGCTCGGCCCCCTTGCCAGCCTGCCAGGCATGGGGGGAGGCGCTGGGCCGGAGGCGGCCACGCCCGAGCAGCGCATCAACGTGCTGCTGCTGGGCCTGGACCTGCGGCCGGACGACCCGCCGGGCACGCCCGCCCGCACCGACAGCATCGCCATCCTCACCCTTGACCCGTACAGCAACACCGCCGGTGTGCTCAGCATCCCGCGCGACCTGTGGGTGCAGATACCTACCGGCCGCGGCGGCTACTTCTATCAGCGCATCAACGTGGCCTACGAGGCAGCGGACTGGCCGGACGTGCGCTACCCCGGCGGCGGAGTGGCGCTGGTGAAGGACACCATCAAGCGCAACTTCGACATCACCATCGATCACTACGTGGTGATGGAGTGGTCGTCGTTCGTCCAGTTGATCGACGCCCTGGGCGGCATCGACATCAACGTGCCCGAGACGGTTTACGACCCGGCCTATAACGACTGCAACCGCTGCCCCTACCGAGAGGTGCTGTTCCGCCCCGGGCCCCAGCACATGGACGGGCAACGCGCCCTGGCCTACGTCCGCATCCGCTACGGCTCCGACGACCTGGACCGCATCGAACGCCAGCAGCAGGTGATGATGGCGGTGCTGGACAAGGCCACCAGCGCCGGTATCCTCCTGAACCCCGCCCGCCTGCGGGAGCTGTACGACCGCTTTCGCCGGGCCGTAAACACCGATGTCGGCCCGGCTCGCGCCCTGGGGCTGGCCCTCAAGCTCAGGGACGTGCCCCGTGAGCAGATCAAGGCTGTCTCGATGCGGGACGTGGTCTACCCCATGACCACCGCTGGCGGCGCCGATGTGCTGGGTTGGGACCAGGACAGGATGCGGCTACTGGTGCGGCAGTTCTTCCTGGACGGGAAGGTAGACCAGGAGGCAGCCCGTATCGAGGTGCAGAACGCCAGCGGCGTGCCCGGCCTGGCCACCCAGGTGCGCGACTTCCTCACCGGTCAGGGCCTGCCCCAGGAGCGGCTGTCGGTGGCCAACGCCAATGGCCCCCGCACCGCCGAGACCACCATCTGCGACCTGAACGGCAAGGGCTACACTGCCCGCAAACTGGCCGAATGGCTGGGCCTGCCGGAGACGCGCGTCGCGGCCAGCGCCTGCGCGGGCGTCGCGCCCGTGAACGGGCCAGCGGACATCGTCGTCCTGGTAGGGTGGGACTGGGCGAGCCGGAGGGCGGGCTCTTGAAGCTGGGGCCTGACGGGCGGGTCTTCTTGCCTGAGGGATGCGGGCAGCTACACTTGGGCGGATGGCGTGTCCGACCCTGCGCCGGTCTGGGGGAAACGCGATCGTGGGAACACGGGCGCTCATCGCCACAATCATGATCGCCCTCGCCTTCGCCTTGGCAAGCGGCGGCCGTGATACCTCTCGTAGCACCGGTCCCGGGACCCCGGCGCCTGGGGGGGAAGCGATAGCGGCACAGCGGGAGCGCTACCGCCACCTGCGCCGAGGCCCTAAGGAGCCGCGCCTCTCCTACCACCTGTCCCGGCTGGTGGACTTGGAGGAGTCCCTGGCCAGATACGCCAGCGACCCCGTGGGCCTTCTTGCCGCGCCACCCGACCTCCAGGCCCTCGCGGCCGCTGGCCTAGCCCGCCGGGACGCCCAAGACCGTTTGCAAGTCTTCGTTTATGCAGACGACCTGGGCCGGGCGGCAGATGCCGTCCGCTCCCTGGGCGGCCTGGTGGAGCGCGCTGCCCCCGAGGCTGGCATCCTCCAGGCCTGGGTGCCGATAAAGAGCGTGCGCCTTCTGGCCGCCCAGCTCGGGGTGCGCTTCCTGGACCTGCCAGCCTATCCGGCCTTCCAGGCAGGCAGCGTCCAGAGCCAGGGGGACGTCATCCTCAAGGCGGCAGACCTGCGCTCCACCCTGGGGCTGAGCGGCGCGGGGGTACGGGTGGGAGTGATCTCCGATGGCGTGCGTGGCCTCGCCCAGAGCCAGGCCTCCGGCGACCTGCCCGCCGTCAACGCTACCGACTGCAACGTGGTCGCCATCGACCCTGCCCAGACCGGCGCCGAGGGCACGGCCATGCTGGAGATCGTGCACGACCTCGCCCCCGGGGCAGAGCTATGGTTCGCCGGTTTCGGCGGCAGCTCCGGCACGGCCCTGGACTTCAACGCCGCGGTCAACTGCCTGGCCCAGCGGGTGGACGTGGTGGTGGACGACGTCAACTGGTTCAACGTGGGCCCCTACGACGGCAGCAGCATCGTCTCGCGCAACACCGCGGCGGCTCTCAACGGCCCCACCAACCGCGTGCGCGCCCACGTCACCGCTGTAGGCAATCACGCCGCCACCCATTACCAGGAGCCTTACCAGCCCTGCCCCGGCGAGGCCGCCTTTCATCGATTCGCCGCCACCGAGCAGACGCTGGACCGGGGCGGCCTCGGCCCTCGCTGCGACAACCCCGTCCTGGTGCCGGCCGGCTCGACGCTGAGGGTGCTGGTGCAGTGGAACGACCCCTGGGGGGCCTCCTGCAACGACTACGACGTATACATCTTCGCCCACGACTCCCCCACACCCCTGGCCGCCAGCCAGAACTTCCAGTTCTGTGCCCAGAACCCCACCGAGCTGGCGGTTTGGCAGAACGTGTCCACCTCGCCGGTGACGGTGGACGTGGTGCTGGCGCCCATCGGGCAGGTGGAGCCGCGCACCTTCGATATCTTCTTTCTGGGCGGCATCCCCAACTACTACACCCCCACCAGCTCGGTGCCCAATCAGGCCGACGCCGGGGGCGGCGTGCTGGCAGTGGGAGCCATCAACGCCTTCGAGGACGGCCACGACGAGATCGCCCCCTACAGCAGCCGTGGCCCCACCAACGATGGCCGCACCAAGCCGGACGTGACGGGCATCGATGGCGTGTCAGTGACCGGTGCCGGCGGCTTCAGCACTCCCTTCCTGGGCACATCGGCCGCGGCGGCCCACATCGCTGGCATACTGGCGCTGCTGCTGGAGTGCCGTCCGGGCCTGAAGGCCGGCGAGCCGGGCGACGCCCCGGCCCAGGACCGCTCAGCCCTGGCCAACGCCCTTCTGCTCACGGCGGCGGACCTGGGACCTCCCGGGACCGACAACACCTACGGCGCCGGTCGGGCCGATGCGCTGGCGGCGGGACGCCTGCTGTGCCAGCACCAGCTGGTCATGTGGGGCGACCTCGACTGCAGTCTTACCCTGGACTCGGCCGACGCGCTGCTGCTGCTGCGGGCGACCCTGGGGCTGCCGGTGGCCCAAAGCCAGCCCTGCCCGCGCGTCGGCGATGCCGTCGGCGGGGTCCTGTGGGGGGATATGGACTGCGATGGCAGGGTGACCATCGCGGACGTCAGGGCCGTCCTCCGAGCGGCCTCGGGGCTGCCATGGGCGCCCCATCCTGGCTGCCCGGCAGCAGGCGCCCTGCTGTCGCTCCCGTGACCGCCGCTTCATGGGAGCTGGTGACGGGGGGCTTGCCGGGCGGGCGGAGGCTGGTCATGAGGACGGGCCGAAAGGCAGCGCCGAACCTTTTTGGCCAGAGGCCCATGCAGGGTACCCAACGGCTGACAGGTTTATGGTGACATGACCGGCTTCATGGTATGCTGCTCCCATGAAGCTCTCCGACCGGGCACGGGCCAACGGCATCCCGCACAAGACCGCCTGGCTGTGGTGGAGGCGGGGCAAGCTCCCGGTGCCTGCCCACGAGACACCGGCGGGCACGAGCCTGGTGGACATGCCCGAGCGGGAGGAAGCCGAGGCGGTGCTGTAGGCCAAGGGCGTCGCCGGCGGGCCGAAGGGCCGCTCTTGACCGCCGGGTGGCGCGGCTTGCATCGTTCGCGGCCGGGAGGGGGATCCGGGTGGCGAAGGTGGTGGCCGAGGTGGGGAGCGGACTGAACGGCCGCCGCAAGGGGCTGCTCTCGGTGCTGCGCTCGCCCGAGTACGG
>BEIA01000007.1 GCA_002898715.1 bacterium HR24
CGAAGGGCGAGCACCCCGCCTGGTTGCAGGCCGCCAGCTGGTAGTAGAAGGTGAGACCATCGCTACCGGGCACCCCCACCACCAGCAGGTTGGGGATGGCCATGGCCGACACGGCGATGCTGGTCTCGTTCAGGCCGAAGGTCATCTCGAAGTTGAGGGCGCTGCGCAGCACGTAGTGCGTCACGCCCGACGGCGGCAGCCAGGCTATGGACGCCTGACCGGCTGAAAGGGGCCGGATGGCCACCAGCGAGGGCGGGGGCGGCGGCGAAGGCTGGGCCTGCACCAGCACCGCCCCGTCGCTGGCCGCGCAGGTGGCGCCCCGGCCCAGGACGTCGAAGCACTCCTCCACCGTCAGCGACAGGCCCGCCACGCCCGCCGCTGCCGACGACTGCACCTGGAAGTTGATGGCCAGCACCAGCCCCGACATGCCCGTCGCGTGAATCAGGCTGCAGCGCGCCTCCCCCGGCAGCGTCAGGTTGCATTCCGCCAGCACCCCCAGGGCCACCGGCGAGGCCGAGGTCGCCTGCAGGCGGGCGGCGTCATAGGCGATGCGCACCGTCAGGGCGCCCAGGGCCACCGGCGGGTCGGGGCTCACGGCCAACGGAACGGTGGCCACGCCCCCGGCCGGGGCGGCCGCCACCCCCAGGGACACCGCGGCCGACTGGGCGCGGCCCGTCGCCGCCGTCGAGGCCACCGCCAGCGAGAGGGCCAGCCCCGCCAGCGCCAGCTTGCGCCACATTCGCGACCTCCGCCGGTGGTCTCATCCCCCGACCCCCTGCCACCCCCAGGGCCCCGCTGCCTGCCAGGCCCCCTCCGCGCAGGATAGCACGCCCCCCGTATTCGACGTAGCGCCAAGCCCCGTAGCTGCAGGCCTCCGGGCGCGCCGATAGCCTGCCCATGGCCGAGGGGCAGGGCCGAAGCCCTGCCGCTACGGCAGCCACCGCCGTCGCCCCCGGCCCCCAACGGCAGGGGGCCGGGGGTGCACCCCCCGGCCCCCTCGCCAGGCCAGCCAGGCCCGCCCTAGTGCGTGCGCACGGCCACTCCCACCTGTCCGAAGGGCGGGAACTCCTGCGCCACGCTCACGAACGGGTTCCCGGCCGCCCAGCTCCGCGTGCACGACGACCCAGGCGCCACCGTGTTGCAGGACGCCTTCAGCACCCCACCGAACCCCTGGATACCGTCGTAGAAGTTGAAGTCCGAGTTCTTGCCCGGCACGCTCACCTGGTTCTGGCCCCAGGCAAAGACGGTGCCAGCGAACTCGAACGCACCCATCACGAAGTTCCAGTCGGTGGTGCTGCCGGCCGGGAACTGCCTGGCCGCCAGCGCCCCGGCGAACACGAACGGCGAGCAGCCAAGGCTGTTGCACGCCGCCAGCCGGTAGTAGAAGGTGAGCCCGTCAGCCGTCGGCAGCCCCACCCCGATGATGTTCCCAGGGAAGGGCAGCGAGCCCACCGGGATGTCGGTGCTCGTCACACCGAAGGTGAACTCGAAGTTCAGCGACGACTGCAGGCGGTAGAACGTCACCACCCCCGACGGCGGCTGCCAGGTGATCATGGCCTGGGTGCTGCTGCCCGGCCAGATGGCCACCAGGGTCGGCGCGTCCGGCGCCCCGCCGAACGCCACCGCCGTCGCCGCCGTGGCGGTGGTGTCGCCGCTCAGCGGATCGGTGTCCGCCTCGTTCATGGCCACCGTCGCCGTGTTGGTCAGGGTGCCACCCGCCGCCGTCACGGTCACGTTGATGGCGATGGTCACCGTCCCACCGTCAGCGATGTTGGCGAAGTTGCAGGTGACCACCCCCGCCGAGTGGCTGCAGCTACCGGCCGTGGCCGGAGTCACCGACGCCGACTGGAAGCTGGTACCTGCCGGCAGGGTGTCGCTCACCACCACCCCCGTGGCCCAGCGCGGGTCGCTCGCCGGCGTGTCCGCCACCGTCACCGTCAGGGTGTAGGTCAGGCTGCCGCCCGAGAAGGCGGGGTCGGGCGCGTCCGCCTTGGCGATGGCGATGTCCACCGGCGTGCTCTCGAAGGCGCCGGCGTCGCAGCCCCGCGTCCCGTCCAGATTCCCGTCCAGGGCGTCGCCAGCGGTGCTCGTCGGGTTGCGCACGGCGCCGCGAGCGTCCGTCACCGGGGCGGTGAACGCGTCGCAGACGCTCTCCGGCACCCGGTCAACGGCCGGGCTGGTGGAGGGGATGGCCATGGTCGGGACGGTGCCCCCGTAGAGCCCCAGGGGCCGCAGCAGCGGGTCGCTCTCGTCCACCGAGGTGGCGTCCAAGATACAGTTGCTGCCGAAGGTGTCGGCCGTGTCCCCCTTCACCACCGAGTAGAGGAAGGTCAGGTCGTCACCTTCGGGGTCGGCGTTCTGGCAGTCGGCGCCGCCGGCCCCGGCGCTGTTGTCGGCCAGGATGATGCCTCTAGCGGTCGTGGCGGCCGGCAGGCTGTCGACGTAGATGCCGCCGCCGAAGGCCAAGTTGTCGTCGCTGCCGGCCTGGTTGTTGGCGATGGTGAGGAAGTTCAAACTGAGCGACGCGCTGGCGGAGAGCCACAGGCCGCCGCCGGAGCCGTCGTCGCTGCCCGCCTTGTTGCCGACGACGGTCACGTTCACCAGCGTCAGCGAGTCGCCGTCGAAGAGGATGCCGCCGCCGTTGCCGTCGTCGTCCGTCAGCTCGTTGTTGGCCACCGCCGCCCGCGCGAGCAGCAGCGTCCCACCGGACCAGACGCCGCCGCCGTTGCTCGCCTTGTTGCCGGTGATGCTCATGGCAGCGAGATAGGCTTCGTCATCGTTGAAAAGCCCGCCGCCGTCCCCGTCGGCGGTGTTGTTGGCAATGCTGCCCGACAACGGCCTGGCGGAAGAGCCGATCGTGCCGCAGCAGTTCTCGATGCCGCCGCCGTCGTCGCCGGCCTGGTTCCCGGTCACCACCAGCACGCCAAACACGCCATCAAAGCCGCGCTCAATTGTGTCGTCGTTCTGGATGCCGCCCCCGAAGGTGCCGGCCGTATTGTTGCGAGCCACGAGCGTGGCGGTGGCGGTCCCGGGCGAGGGGTCATCGTCGCCGAAGACCAGTGTCGCGTCGTTGTTGATGCCGCCACCTTCGTCGTCCGCCGAGTTGCCCTCCAGCACCAATGTGGCGCCGTTGGCGATGGTTATGGTCCCATCGTTGTTGATGCCGCCGCCGTCGTCGGTGGCGACGTTGTTGCGCACGGTCACCGTGCCCTTGATGAGGATGTCGCCGTAGTTCTCGATGCCGCCGCCGTCCTCATCGCCCAGCGCCTGGTTCGCCTCGATGACGACATTCTCGAGGACCACGGTGCCACCACTGGAGTCATCGTTCAGGATGCCGCCACCCTCGCCCGAGACGGCGCCGTTGCGCATGGTCAGGTTCTTGATGACGAGGGTGCCGCCCTCGAGGTCGAGCACGTGCAGCACCCGGTCCAGTCCGTCGCCGTCTATGACCGTCACGCCGGGGCCCTGCCCCTGGATGGTAACGGTGATCTCGTCGCTCAGGGAGACGTCGAAGTCACCGGTGGCGTTGTCGTTTTCGCCAGCCCCGGCGATGGTGATGGTGAAGATGCCAGCGGGCAGGTTGATGACCACGTCCTGGCCCGTGGTGCCGTTGGCCTGGCTGATCGCCCGGCGCAGGGAGCAGGTGCCGGCAAGGGGACACGCCGTGCCGGCCACGTCATTGGTGGTGTTCACATTGATGGTGACAGTGCTGGCAGCTCGCGCCCCCTCAAAGCTGCGCCCCAGGAGGGCCAGGCCCGCCACCGCCGCCACCAGGAAGAAGAGCAGCGGCAGCTTCGTCCATATGCCCTTCCTTAAAAGGCTTCCTGACATCTCTGACCTCCGTCAGAAATACGGTCGGTCGTGGCGGGGGCGCCCTGCGCCCGCCGCCGCTGGCTCGCCTCTCCGCTAGCCCATGTCTCACCCCCCTGGCGCACCCGGCATATGCGCTGAGGAGCGGCTCCTGCCGCCTCCGCCCCGGCCGCCTTCCTGCACGGCCGAGGAGCGGCTCGCCACCGCCCCTCCACGCAACGCTTCCGTTGTATTTAACGTCGGCCCGGGCCCGCCGGTTACGGCCCGGCGCGGCCTTCTGTGGGCCCTCCGCGCCCGGCGCGCGGCGGCGCAGGGCGGCCGCGGCCCCGCGCAGGCCTGGCCACGATATTAGCCCCCCGCCGCAAGAGTGTCAAGGCGAAGGAACGGCGCGCAGCCGCAGGCCTGCCACGAGAGGGGGACGCCGGCCCGCGCGGATGGCGCCGGGCGGCTTTGCAGCTGGGCCGGCCCCGGGGCGGGGGCCTGCCGCTAGGGATAGGCCGGCCTCAGCCGGCGGCGGCGCGGCTGGGGGCCTGGGCCATGAGCTGGCGCAGGTAGCGGTCGATGGCCTGGGCGGCGCGGCGGCCGTCGGCCAGGGCCGTCACCACCAGGTCGGCCCCGTTGACGTTGTCGCCCCCAGCGAAGACCCCCGGGCGGGAGGTCTGGTAGGTCTCCCTGTCCACCCTGATGAGGTGCTTGCCGAAGGCGCGCAGGCCAGGCGTGGCGCGGATGATGGCCTCGTCCCCCTCGTAGCCGATGGCGATGACGGCGGTATCGGCGGGGAGGGTGAACTCGGAGCCCGCCACGGGCACGGGGCTGCGACGGCCCGACTCGTCGGGCGGGCCCAGCTCCATGCGCCGCAGCTCCACCGCCTTCAGGCGTCCCTTCTCGCCCAGGAAGCGCACCGGGGCGGTGAGGAACATGAACTGCACGCCCTCCTCGCGGGCGTGGCGGCGCTCCTCCTCGCGGCCGATCATCTCCGCCTCGGTGCGGCGGTAGACCAGGGTCACCCGCTCGGCGCCGAGGCGGACGGCGGTGCGCACGCAGTCCATGGAGGTGTCGCCGCCGCCGATGACCACCACCTGCCGGCCGATGTCCAGGGGCTCGCGCATGCGGGGGGGCAGGTCCTCGGGGGGCAGGTTGCCCCGCACCAGGAACTCGGTGGCCTGGAAGACGCCCCGCAGGTCCTCGCCCGGTATGCGCAGGCGGCCGCCCACCGAGGCGCCGTGGCCCAGGAAGACGGCATGGAAGCCGGCGGCGAACAGGTCGTCCACCGTCAGGTCGCGCCCGATGACGGTGTTGCAGACGAAGGCGACGCCCAGCTCCTCCAGGTAGGCCAGGTACTCCTGCAGCAGCTCCTTGCGCATCTTGAAGCTGGGGATGCCGTAGCGGAGGACGCCGCCGGGCTTGGGCCACGACTCGTAGACGGTGACGGAGTGGCCGCGCTTGGTCAGCTCCTCGGCCACGGCCAGCCCGGCGGGGCCGGAGCCGACGACGGCCACGGCCATGCCGGTGGGGGGCGCCTTCTCGGCCGGCCGGGGCCAGCCGCCCAGGACGCGGCGCTGGTAGTCGGCCACGAAGGCCTCCAGCTTGCCGATCTGGACCGGCGGCTGGGGGCCCAGGGCGCCGGGGCGGATGGCGAAGCCCACCACGCAGGAGCCCTCGCACAGGGACTCCTGGGGGCAGAGGCGGCCGCACATCTCGGGCAGGTTGGAGGTCTGGCGGAAGACGTTGGCCGCGCCGATGACGTCACCCTGCTCCAAGAGGTAGAGGGCCTGGGGTATGTTGTTGCCCACGGGGCAGGCCTGCTGGCAGGGGGCGTCGGGGCAGTGGATGCAGCGCTCCGCCTCCAGGCGGGCCGTCTCCAGGTCGAAGCCCAGGAAGACCTCGTCCCAGTTGCGCACGCGCACCGCTGGGTCCTGCTTGCGCACCGGCTGGGCCGGTATCGCCAGGCGACGGTGGTTGTCACAGGGCATGACCGCGCTCCTCGACCCTGCCGTGTGGTGGTTGGCTGCTATTGTATCAGGACGGGCGGCGGCAGGGGAAGCCGCCCCGGCCGGCAGTGGCGCGGCGGCGGAGGGAGTCATAACGTGTCACCAAAAGCGTTGACCAGGATGAATGGTATCGCCTAATATCGGGCCAAAAATCGTCGGGGGAGGTAAGTCATGCGCTGGCGACTTCTCGCCTTGCTGGCCCTGGTGGCCGTGGCCAGCATCGCCGCCGGGCCGGGCCGTGGCCACGGCGGCGCCCAGACTGATACCCGCTTCGAGGTCTGGGCCATGGACCAGTCGGACACCCATCCCCAGGGCGGGGGCCTGCTCTACATCTGGCAGGGCGCCGACATCACCCGCCGGCCCGACCAGGCGGTGCCGGAGGTCATCGACCTGGCCCAGGCGGCGCAGGAGGCCGGCTGCCCGGTGGGCAAGTTGCCCCACATGGGACAGGCCAACGCCGGCGACCCGCCCACCCACTTCGTCCTGGCCAACTTCGGCTCGGGCAGCGTGTTCTTCATGGACATCGCCACGCGGCGGGTGGTGGGCTGCGTGGACCTGCTGGGGATGGGGGTGGCCAGCAACCGCACTCACGCGGCGATGCCCACGCCCGACAACTCTATGGTCATCGTGGCGGACATGGGCTTCACCAACCGACCCACCGGCTTCGTCCACAAGATCAGCACCGACTACAGTCGCAACCGCTACCGCTACGTGGAGACGCTGGACCTGGCCCCGTACCTGGACGAACTGGGGACGACCCAGGCGCGGGCAGTGTGCGCCAACTTCACGCCCGACAGTCGCTTCGCCTACGTCACCATGCAGCAGGGCGGCGTGCTGGTGATAGACCTGGGCCGGCCCAACACCCGTAGCATGCGGGTGGTGCACGTGTACCCGGCGTCGGTGGTGCCGGCGGAGGGCTGCGGTGCCATCCCCTTGCCGCCGGACGGCTGGCGCCTGCTCATCAACAGCGAGTCGCGGGGCAGCCCGAACCTGCCCGACCAGATGTACATCTTCGACGCCAGCCGCGCCGCCCAGGGCATCTTCCCCGACCCGGTGGTGATCCCGCTGCCGGGCGAGGACACCCACGGCGCCTTCTACTGCATCGACGACCGGGGCAAGCTGTACGCCTGGACGGTGATGCGCTTCAGCAACGACCTGAACATCGTGGACGTGGACGCGGGCCAGGTGGTGCGCACCTACTCGCTGGTGCGCGACTTCCTGCCCGACCCCGCTCCCGACGGCCTGGAGCTCATGGGCGGGCACGCCTTCATCACCCTGCGTGGGCCTAAGCCCCTGAGCGCCATGGCCACGCACGAGAACCCCGAGCGCAAGCCTGGCGTGCTGGTCCTGCGAGTGCACCCGAGCTGCCTGAACTTTGACTTCGACGTCAGGGACCTGGCGCCCATGGTGGACGACCGTACCACTACCCTGATGGACGGGACGGTGGTGCCGGCCTCGGACCCCCATGGGCTGGACGTCATACGGCGCTAGGCAGCGGCCGGGAAGAGCGCTGGGCGGGGGGCTTGCGGGCCCCCCGCCCAGGCTTCGGGGGTGAGCGGCGAAGGAAAGGAGGTCACGAGGCCCGCGGCACCAGTCCCCGGCCGCGGGCCAGCAACTCGGTCATCTCCGCCTCGGGCAGGGGGCGGCTGAAGAGGAAGCCCTGCATCTCGCGGCAGCCCATGCGGCGGAGGAGCGCGGCCTGCTCCTCGGTCTCTACGCCCTCGGCGATGACCCGCAGCCCCAGGGCCTGCGCCAGGGTGACCACCGAGGCCACGATGGCGGCGTCGGCGCGGTTGCCCACCATGTCCCACACGAAGGAGCGGTCGACCTTGATGACGTCCACGGGCAGCATCTTCAGGTGGCTCAGGGAGGAGTGGCCGGTGCCGAAGTCGTCGACGCACGCCTGCACGCCCATGCCCCGGACGCTCAGGAGCAGGGAGATGGCCCTCTCCATCTCGACCATGATGGCCCCCTCGGTGACCTCCAGCATGAGGTGGCTGGGGGAGAGGCCCGTCTCGCGGAGGACCTGGGCCACGACCGAGGCAAGCTCCTGCCGCATCTGGCGCGGCGAAAGGTTGACAGAGATGAAGAGTGGCCCCGCGCCCGCTTCCTGCCAGGCGATAGCCTGCCGGCAGGCCGCCCGCAGCACCCACTCGCCCAGGGGCACGATGAGGCCGCTGTCCTCGGCCAGCGGTATGAAGGCATCGGGGTAGAGGACGCCCCGCTCGGGGTGGAGCCAGCGCACCAGCGCCTCCACCCCCACTATCTCGCCGGTCTCCACGTTGACGATGGGCTGGTAGTGGAGCACCAGCTCTTCCCTCTGTAACGCGCGGTGGAGGTCGCTCTCCATGGACAGGCGCTGGACCATGCCGAGGTCCAGCAGGGCGCTGTAGACCTCGTAGGTGTTGCGGCCGCTCTCCTTCGCCCGGTACATGGCGATATCGGCGTTGCGCACCAGCGTCTGGGGGTCTTCGCCGTGCAGCGGGAACAGCACGACACCGATGCTGGCGGTGACGTACAGCTCTCGCCCCTCGAGCTCGAAGGGCATCTGCATGACGTGGAGCAGGCGCCTGGCCGCCTCCTCCACCTCTGACTCGCGCTCCACGTCGGGCAGGAGGACGATGAACTCGTCGCCGCCGGTGCGGGCGAGCGTCTGGCCGGTGTCGATAGCCTGCCCCAGGCGCCTCGCCACCAGGCGCAGGAGCTTGTCGCCGAAGGCGTGCCCGAAGGAGTCGTTGACCAGCTTGAAGCGGTCCAGGTCCAGGAACAGCACCCCCACCTGCAGGCCGCGCCGCCGGGCCTGGGCCATGGCCATCTGCAGCCGGTCTTCGAACAGGTGGCGGTTGGGAAGGCCGGTGAGGGGGTCGTAATAGGCCATGCGCCAGATGGTGTCCCGGGCCTGCTGCAGGTCGGCGATGTGACGCTCCAGCTCACGGTTGCGGTCGATGAGCGCCTCCGTCATGCTGTTGAAGGCCTCGGCCAGGGAGACCATCTCCTCCGGGCCACGCACCGGGGCCCGCACCGACAGATTGCCGCCGGCGATGGCGCGCGCGGCCCGCCGCAAGGCCGCCAGTGGCTCCAGTATGGACTTCTGGAACACGCTGGCGGTGATGGCCGCTACCAGCAGGCTGAAGCCGCCCAGCGCGGCTTGGATCAGCAGGGCCGTCCAGGTGGCCCTCTCCGCAGACTGCCTCTCCAGGGCTACCATGGCCAGCCAGGCATCGCTGGCTGCGCCGAGTTCGGCGGCAATGGCGTCCGACTCCGGGGTGAGCTGGCGGCCCATCTCGATGGCGCGGAACAGGTCGCCGCGCAGGAACTCCGTGGACGCCCGCTCCACACCGTCATGGAATACGTCCATGCGCGCGCCCAACTGCTGCAGAAAGGCCACATCGCCCCACAGGCCGAGGGAGGCGGCGATGCCACGGGCGGCCTCGACCGCATTGCGGCTGGCCGTGAACTCCCGCTGAAACTGCTGGAAATAGGATTCGTCCCTCAGAAAGGTCATGGAGGCCATGGCAGTGGTGGCCTGGAGGAAATGGCTGTGCGACTGGGCCAGCACAGCGCTCGCCTGGGACAGTTTCTCGATGTCGTGGAGGTGCCGGCGGTGCTCGTTGGAGTAGTAGACCGAGGAGACGGTCATGACGGCCAGGGCACAGCTTATGAGGAAAAGGGCGAGGCGCGCGCGTCCGCGCGAAGACCTGGGCCAGAAGAGACGCAACACCCTCCAGGGTCTCGCCCCGGGAACTACTGCCATCCCAGGGGGTAGATGCTGCCGGGGGGTCAACTGTTACATCAGTTGACGCATTACAGCGACAGCTTGCCGGGGTTCAGGATGCCCCTGGGGTCCAGGGCAGCCTTGATGGCGCGCATCAACTCGAGGCCCAGGCCGTGCTCGCGCTCCATCAGGTGCAGGAGCTTCAGCCCCACACCGTGGCACTGCTCCATGGAGCCGCCCATGTCCTGGGCCAGCATCAGCAACTCGTCCACGGCGGCGGCCAGCGCCTCGGCATCGCCCTCGGGCTGCAACATGACCACGTCGAACAGGCCGGGCTTGCCCCAGATACCGTATTCCAGGGGCAGCACGCGTCGACGAGACAGCACCTCCTGACAGCGCTGGCGGTACTCCAGCACGCGGGAAGGGGGCAGGGATACGTGAACGTAGTCGAAGCGAGCGCCCGGGGCCGGTTCCCGCGGCCTGCCCCGCCGGCGCGCACGGGCGAACCGCAGGGCGATATCGTGGCGGTGTTCCCAGAACGACTCCGCCTCGCGTCGGGGCAGGGGCCTGCCCCCGTGGGACTGACAGAGCTGCTGGGCTCGCTGGCGCTGGGCCTCCACCTCTTCCCGAAACCCCTCGAACACCAGGTAGAGCTTGGCCCCCGTCGAGACGGGCGCCGATGTGTCCGCGCCAGGCTCGAAGTCTTCGCCATAGTCCAGCACCGATGGCGCCAGGCCAATGCCGTACATTTCCATAATGGCCGCGAACCCCGCCTCGAAGTCGGGGAAGTCGTATGCGACCAGCTCTCTCGCCTCCGGCCGCGGCGGGCAGCGCAACACCGCTTCGGTGACGATGCCGAAGCAGCCCTCGGTGCCAATGAACAGGTGCTCCAGCTCCAGCCCCACCGAGCGCCCCTCCACGGCGCGAGTGCGCAGCACCCGGCCATCGGCCAGCACCACTGTCAGCCCCAGTACCTGGTCGCCCATGGAGCCGTAGCGCGCTACACGGTAGCCCATGCCATTGGTGGAGATGGCGCCGCCCACGGTAGCAATGGGCGACGACCATGGGTCATGGGCCAGCATCAGCCCGTGCCGCGACAGCTCTTCGTCCAGGCGCTCCAGCACCACCCCGGCCTCCACATGCACCGTCCTGTCCTGCCGGCTGATGGCCAGAATGCGGTCGAGGCCGCCCAGGTCCAGCACCAGCGAAGGGCGGACCGGGATGGCGGCGCCCATCACCCCCGTGCCGCCTCCGTAAGGGACTACCGGCAGTCCCCACTCATGGGCCCGGCGCACCACCGCCGCCACCTCCTCGGTGCTGCGCGGGCGGGCGACGAGCAGGGGTTGCGGTCGGACCTGGTCCAGGCCGCGAAACCCCCGGTTGGGGCCCAGTGCGTCCCAGGCATAGCGTTCCAGGTCCTGCGGGTCGAGGGAAACGGCAGCCCGGCCGATCATGTCGGCCAGGGCCTGGGCCAATGAACCTGCGTCCACAGTCACGCCATACACCTCCAGGGCGATTATAGGCCGACGGGGAAAGTAAGGGCAGGGCTAGGAGCCAGAGCTGGCGCCAGATGACTGGGCCAGGCCACCGTCCCCACCCAGAGTGGGCACCGGCTGCTGGTAGGTGAGGTGGTACAGGCGGGCATAGAGTCCGCCGCGGGCCATCAGCTCCTGGTGGGTGCCCTCCTCCACTATACGCCCCCCGTCCAGGACGACGATCCGGTCGGCACCCCGCACCGTGGACAGGCGATGGGCGATGACGAAGGAGGTGCGGCCCTGCAGCAGCCGCCGCAGGGCGCGCTGGAGCAACGCCTCTGTCACGGGGTCGACGCTGGCCGTGGCCTCGTCCAGGATCAGGATGCGCGGGTCGGCCAGCAGAGCGCGCGCGAAGCTTATGAGCTGCCTCTGGCCCTGGGAGAGGTTCTGGCCTCGTTCATGGAGATGCGTGTCGTACCCGTGGGGCAGGCGGGCGATGAACTCGTGGGCCCCCACCGCCCGCGCCGCCGCCTCCACCTCCTCGTCGCTGGCCTCAGGACGGCCGTAGCGAATGTTTTCCCTCACCGTCCCCGAGAAGAGGAACGGGTCCTGCAGCACCACCCCCAGCCGGCGCGTGAGGGAACGTCGGCTGATGCAGCGTATGTCCACCCCATCGATGAGCAGCTCGCCTGCGGTCACGTCGTACAGACGAGCCACGAGCGACACTAGGGTGCTCTTTCCGGCACCGGTGGGCCCAACGATGGCAACCATCTCGCCCGGCCGCACTTTCAGGTTTATGTCGTGCAGCACCTCCACATCGGGCACGTAGCGGAAGTGGACATGACGGAACTCGACCTCGCCGCGAATGTCGGGCAGGTCTACGGCGTCGGGGGCGTCGACGATGTCGGGCCTGGTGTCCAGCACCTCCAGGATGCGGGCGCCCGCGGCCATAGCCCGCTGGAGCTGCGTGTACTGCATGATCAGGTTGCGCACGGGCTCGAACACGCGCTGGACGTACAGGGCGAAGGCCACGAACTCGCCCAGCTCGAGCTGGCCGTTCATCACCCGCACGCCGCCGACGCCGATGACCAGGGCCGTGGCCGCAGCCACAAGCAGCTCCACTACCGGCATGACCGCCGCCGTCAGCCGGCCCGCCTCCACGTTGGCCATGAGGTTATCGGAGTTGATGCGGTCGAAGCGGCGCAGGTTCTCCTCCTCCCGGGTCAGGCTCTGGACTACCCTCACGCCGGAGACGTTCTCCTGCAGGTTGGCGTTGACGATAGCGATAGCCTGCCTGACCCGCAGGAAGGCGCGCCTCGCCCTCGCCTGCCACACGGCCATGGCCACCACCAGCAGCGGCAGCACCGAGAGGGCCACCAGCGCCAGCACCACGTCCTGATAGAACACGAAGAAGATGACGATGGCCACGCCCAGGAACTGGTAGAAAATGTCGTATACGCCGGTGGTGATCAGGTCCTGCAGGGCGGCGACGTCGTTCTGCACTCTCGACATCACCCGGCCTACCTGGTTGCTATCGATGAAGCGGACCGACAGCCTGAGGATGTGCTCGAACAGCTGCAGGCGCAGTCGCAGCAGCACCCGGTGGCCCACGTACGTGGTCTGGAGCTGTTGCACGAACTGGGCGCCCCAGGACACGGCCGCCAGGGCGAGCACGATGCCTCCCAGCGCCATTAGGCCCGCCACATCGCCGCCCTGCACGAAGCGGTCAATGGCCCTCCCCACCAGCCAGGGCTGCGCCTGGGTGGCCCCAGCGGCCAGCACCAGCGCCAGGAAGGCCACCAGTACCCGCTTCTTGAACGGGGCCAGGTAGGGGAGAAAGCGGCGCACCACCGTGTGGTCGTAAATGGTGCCCGGCCCCTCCTCCTCCCAGGCATCGGGGGGGCGGCGGATGGCCGCCAGGTGGGCGCCCGTGAACCCGCCCCACATGCCCATCTCAGGCTCCCCCCGCGGTCGGCTGGGGCCCCCGGGCCACGGGCAGGGCCTCCTCCTGGTCCCGCAGCTCCAGTTCGTAGATCTGACGGTAGAGGCCGTCCCGCCGCAACAGCTCCTCGTGGCGCCCCTGCTCCACTATGCGTCCGTCCTGCAATACCAGCACCTTGTCGGCCAGCTTGAGAGTGCGCAGGCGATGGGCGATGACGAAGGTGGTCCGGCCCCGCATGAGATCCACCAGCGCCTCCCAGATGAGGCGCTCCGTCTCCGCGTCCACGCTGGAAGTGGAGTCGTCCAGGACCAGGATGCGCGGATCCCTCAGCAGGGTGCGGGCGATAGCCACTCGCTGCTTCTGGCCGCCCGACAGGGTGATCCCCCGCTCGCCGACCCAGGTGTCGTAGCCCTCGGGCAGAGACACGATGAAATCGTGGATGCGGGCGATGCGCGCCGCCCGCTCGATGTCCTCCTGGGTCGCCCAGGGCGCCCCGTAAGCGATGTTGTCGCGAATGGTGGCCGAAAACAGGAACAGGTCTTGCTGGACGACGCCCACCACCCGCCGCAACGACTTGAGCGTCACGTCCCGCACGTCCACGCCGTCGATGGTCACTCGCCCACTGGTCACGTCATAGAAACGCGGTATCAGGTTGACGATGGTCGTCTTACCGCTGCCGGCAGGGCCCACCAGGGCCACCACCTGGCCAGGGAGGGCCTCGAAGCTTATACCTCGCAGGACCGGCGACAGGGAGTCGTAGGAAAAGTGGACGTCTTCGAAGCGCACGTGCCCCCTGACGTCCCTCAGCGCCAGGGCCCCTGGCTTCTCCTTCACCTCCGGCTGGGCGTCCAGGACCTCGAAGATGCGCTGGGCGGCCGACAGGGCACGTGAGTACACCCCGACGATCCAGCCCAGGGCACGCAGGGGCATCTGGATCAGGGTGAGATAGAAGAGGAAAGCGGTCAGCTCTCCCACCGTCAGCCGCCCCTCGATGGCCAGCCACCCGCCGTACAGAAGTACCAGCCCCTGCGAGAGCATCCACAGAAAGGAGATGAGAGGGCTGTTGTAGGCCTGGATGCGCCCTGCAGTGTACGCATCGTCGAACAGGGCCTGGGCCTCGCGACCGAAACGCTGCAACTCGTAGTCTTCCCGGCCGAACACCTTCACCACCCGGAACCCGGCCAGCGACTCCTGCAGCAGGCTGGTGAGCTCCCCCATGCGGTTCTGGACACGGAGCCACAGCGGGCGCAGGCGCACGCTCAGGGAGGCGGAGCGCCAGAAGACCAGAGGCGATACCGACAGGGCCACCAGCGCCAGGTGCCAGTTGCTCCAGAACATGAGCGCAGCCGCCGCTGCCACCACGCCCGCCAGGTAGCCCAGGCGGAGCACGCCGAACTGAATGAACAGGCGGGCCGCCTCCACGTCCTGCGTCGCCCGCGACATCAGTTGCCCGGTCTCCGAGCGGTCGTGGAAAGAGAAGGAGAGACGCTGGAACTGATCGTACAGGCGGTTACGCAGGTCGTAGGCCACCCGTTGCGAAGTCCACTCGGACAGATATTGCTGGCCGAACGCGAAGAGGCCCCGCGCCAGGGCCGCGCCCACTACGGCCAGGGCCGCCACGGCCAGCACGCGGGTGCTGGGACTGACGACGAGACGCCCGTCCAGCACCCGCGCCCCCAGGCCGAAGTCCACCGCCCAGCGCACGAGCTGAGGGCTGGCCAGCCCGAAGCCGCTCGCTCCTCCGATGCAGAGGGTGGCCAGGGCCACGTGGCCCTTGTAGGGGGAGAGGAACCGGAGCAGCCTGAAAAGGTACATGGGCCGGCGTCCTCGGCATTATAATGCATACTTACCTTAACGTCAAATGTCGCCGGGCCTGCCCCGGAGCAGACGCCTGGAGGCATATCCCGCCTGTTCCGGAGTGCTGCCTGTGCTAGAATGGCCTTGCACCATGAAGGCCACGAGTGTGCGGCGTCTCGTCCGGCCCATGACCCTGGAAGACGTCCCGCAGGTAGAGGAGATCGAGCGCGAGGCCTTCCCTACCACCTGGCCACCCTCCGCCTTTCAGCACGAGCTGCGTCACAACCGTATCGCCCGGTACCTCGTGGCGGTGGAGGAGCCGGAGGAGGCCACCGACGAGCGGCCGGAGCCACCGCCGGAGCCCGGCCTGGCCCGACTCCTGGGCGGGATGTGGCGCGCGCTCCGCGCCCAGGGGGAGGGCCGCGAGCGAGTGGTGGGGTACCTGGGCATCTGGCTTCCCGCCGACGAGGCCCATATCATCGCCGTGGCCGTGCGCACCAGTCACCGCAGGCAGGGAATAGGCGAGCTGTTGCTCCTGGCCGGGCTGGAGCTGGCCCGCCGCGAGGGTCGGGCCCTGGCCACCCTGGAATGCCGCGTATCTAATCTGCCTGCGCAGGCCCTGTACGAGAAATACGGGTTCAAGCGCGTGGGGCTGCGGCCCCGCTATTATTCGGACAATATGGAGGACGCGTACGTTATGGCGCTCGACGGGCTGGACACACCAGCGGTCGCCCGCCGGCTGGGGGAGCTGCGGCGCCTCTATCTTGCCCGCTGGGGGGATGTCCAGTTCCGGGTGGGCGCCTAGCAGGAGGTGCCAGGTGGCTTCCGCCGCGCAACAGCACGCCATCGCCAGGTTGCGGGAACAACTGGAAAAGGTGCCCTGGCTGAGGGGACGCGGCCCCGTCTCGTACCACTACGGCCAGTGGGTGGACTCCACCCACCATGTCCTCGTCACTCTGTTCGGGGAGGACTCGCCAGAGGCCAGGGGCTTCCTGGACATCGTGGGTACCGGTGCCAACGAGCGGGGCTGGGGCGTGCCCCTGGCGCCCGACCACCAATGGGGCCTGCGGGCCCGCCTCGCCCGGGCCGAGAGGTACCTGCAAGAACTGCTGCAACGCCTGGGGAGTCAGGCCTGAGCCCGGGACGGACCCACCACGCCCTCCACAGCCAGGGCCACGGCCGGGAAGGCGAGGGGCGATAGGGCGTCGCCCCGTCGGAGCTTGCGCACGTCATCGTAGCCCTTGCCAGCCGGTCTGCGGTAGACGTCCGCTGCCTCCGTCTCAAGATCCATTAGCCACGCTTCGGCGATGCCGTGGCAGCATACATAGGCGCCTTCGCCTGGCAGTCGTAGACAGACGACGACTCGGCGACTTCGACGATGAGCGAGGCGTTTTCCTCTGCCGGGTGAGCAGTGCGGGTACCGCTCGGTACGGGGGTGCAGCAGCACGATGTCGGGCTGTGGCTGCGAGCGGGCCCGGGACTATGGGCCCCTGAACGCGGACACAGCTTGCCCCCTCAACTGCTCTCAGGGTGCGCTAGCCAGGGGATCGATGCAGCCCTGGTGCGCGGGGCCGATAGACGCCATGTCCCCGATCCCCTCATCGATGAGCTCTACCCTGTCGTCCTCGCCCAGGATGCCGACACGGGCCATGCGCCGTAGTTGTCAATGCTGAAGCGGTGCCGGAGGAACACGGTCACGGCCGACCCTCCCCTTCCCGCTCGAGCGCTGCCGCCGCCACGGCCACCACCTCCGCCGCCACGGCCAGCGGCAGCCGAGAAGTCTCCACCGCCAGGTGGTAATGATGGGGGTCATCGGGGTCGACCTTCCAGAAGCGCCGATAGAACAGGTGGCGGCCGCGGTCAGCCTGGGCTACCTGGCGCGCCGCCTCGTCCAGCGAGAGCCCTTCGCGCTCGGCGTAGCGCTGTACGCGCATCTCCTTGGGCGCCAGGGCCAGCACGTGCAGGGCGCCCGGGAAGTCGCGCAGCACGACATGGCTGCCACGGCCCAGCAACACCACGTCGCCCCGGTATGCCAGCTCCTGGAGAATGCCCGTGAGAACCTTCAGGTAGAGAGCGTCGTCCACCTCCAGCTCCTGCCCCTCCTCCATCTGGGAGGCCATCTCGGTGTAGGTGCGGGAGAAGATGACTTCCAGTCCGGTGCCGCCAGCCAGGGGGTCGGCGCCCAGGAGGGCGGAGCGCTCCAGGAAGCCGCGCATGAGCTGGGCCAGGCGCTCGCGCAGGCCCAGGCATCGCTCGTCGCGCTCCGCCACGCGCTCCACGCGCACGCCCAGGCGGCGGGCCGCGTCCACGAGTATCTGCTGGTCGACCAAGTCCAGCCCCAGCTTCTGGGCTACCAGCAGCCCCAACTCGCGAGCGCCCGATCCCACAGCCCCGGAAACAGTTATGATAGGCATCCGTCTTCGCCTCTCCTCATAGCGACAACAGGATAACTCGTGCGGAGCACCTTGGGAACTGGCATGCCGGCTCGGCTACAATGGCCTGCGGGACGCACATGCCTGCGCAAAAGGGCTACAGGCTGCCACTGTCGTACATCATTCGCTTTGCCGTGGCGGTGCTCACGGGCAGACGCCGCGAGGTGGGGCGGGACGCGGCGGCGGTGCTGGCCCGCTCTGGCCTGAGGTGCCGGATCGATGGGGCGGAGCGCATACCCACTCGGGGGCCCTTCGTGCTCATCGCCAACCACTACGAGCGCCCGGGGCTCAAGGTGTTCTGGGGAGGGATGCTCCTGACTGCCGCCGTGTGGGAGCGTCGAGGGCAGTCGCCCCGCTGGCTCATGACCAGCGAGTGGTACAACTATCGCCTGGGCCCCGTGCCCGTGCCCGTCTGGCTGCTGCGCTGGCTTTTCCGCCGTCTGGCCAGCGTCTACGGCCTGGTCATCGTGCCGCGGGCGCGGGAGCGGGGCGTAGGGCGGGCGGCAGCGCTGAGGGCGGTGCTGGAGGCCGTGGCCACCGACCCCCGGCCCATCGCCCTCTTCCCGGAGGGCATCGGCACTGGCCGGCTACTGCGGCCTCCCGAGGGTGTAGGTCTGCTACTGCTGGCCCTGGCCGAGCGGGGCGTCCCCTGCCTGCCCGCTGGCCTGTACGAAGAGGAGGAGGGGACGCTGGTGGCCCGCTTCGGTGAGCCATTCCTGGCCCAGGCTGCAGGGGAGAAAGAGGAGCGCTTTCGCCGCGCCCGCGACGAGGCTATGCTGGCCATCGGCCGGCTGCTCCCCAGAGGCCTGTGGGGCGATTACACCGCCGACCTGCAACGGCTGCTGGAGAGAGGCCAGCATTTGGCCTGAACGGTGGGGACGATGGCGGCCCGCGACGACCTGCCGGCCATGCCTCTGCTGGACCGGCTGCTGTACGCCTCGGCCAGCTTCGGAGGGAACGTCCTGTCCCGTTCCCGCGACCTGTGGCTCATTTACTTCTATGCTCCCCCGCCCGATGCCGACATACCCCGGCGGGTGCCGGTGCTGGTGCTCGGGGCGCTGCTGCTGGCGGCCCGCGTCATCGAGGCCTTTGACGACCCCCTCATCGGCTGGTGGAGCGACCGGACGCGTAGCCGCTGGGGGCGGCGCATCCCCTTCGTCCTGTTCGCCACGCCGTTCTATGCCCTTTTCGCCGCGCTCCTGTGGACGCCGCCCGACCCGGGCCAGAGCGCCCTCAACGCCGCCTACCTGTTCATCGTCCTGGAGGCGTTCCATCTGTTCAGCACTCTTTCGGGCGGCCCCTTCGAATCGCTCCTGCCGGAGATAGCGCCCCGCTCCCAGGACAGGGTGAGCATCGTCACCTGGCAGGTGTTCTTCGGCACCATCGGCGCCTTCGTGGCGCTGGTGGTGAGCGGCATCATTGTGGACGTGGCCGGCTTCCAGGCCATGGGAGTGACCATGGCCGTGCTGGCCTTCGCCTCGCGGTACATCGGGCTTGCCGGCGCCTGGCGTCACGCGCGCCGCGATGTGGAGCCGGCCCGCACCGACTTTCTGCAGGCAGTCCGCTCGACCCTGGCCAACAGCCAGTTCCGCGCCTTCCTGCCCACCTTCATCCTCTTCAACGCCGCCATCTCGCTGCTCACCTCGGCGCTGCCCTACTGGGCAGCGGTGGTGCTGCTGGGCGGCCTGAAGCCCGAGATAGCCCGGGTGGAATCTGGACGCGAACTGGCGCTCCAGTTGGGGCCGCTGGAGTTCGGCGTGGGCGTGGGGACCGCGGTGGGGCTGCTGACAGGGGCAGCCATCGTGGTGGTGCTGGCCTCGCTGCCCCTGGTCTATCAGCTCTCGGTGCGGAAGGGGAAGGCGTGGGTCTACTCGCGCGCCCTGCTGTACGGCTCCCTGTACATGCCCTGGCTGGCCTTCATGGGCTTCATACCCGGCGTGGACCCCTTCCTGCAGGCCCTCCTATTCGTCGCCTTCATCGGCGTCCCTATGGCTGCCGTGTACACCTTCCCCAACGCCATCCAGGCCGACATTGTCGACTACGATTACCTCCTGACCGGGCAACGGCGCGAGGCGATATACTACGCCACGCAGGCCACCCTGGAAAAGATCGCCTCGGCGCTGTACCCGGCGGTGCTGGCGGTGCTGCTATCGCTGGGGGCCAGCGCGGAGAATCCCCTGGGCATCCGGCTGGTAGGCCCGGTGGCGGGCCTCGCCTGCCTGTTGGGCCTGGTCACCTTCCGGGCCTATCGCTTGCCCGATCAGGTAACGCCAGAGGCGGTGCAGGGACGGGGGCTCAGCGTAAAGCGGGCCTAGTCCGGGGCGCGCGTGGGCGTGGGGCCCGGCGTGGCAGTGGGGGCAGCCCCCGGCGGCCCGAATATAATGATAACCTCGTCGCCGTCGTGGGGTATGTAGTCCTCGAAGTCGGCCCGGGGCTCGTTGTTAACCCACACCTGGACCTGCCCGGGCTGGCCCTGGAGGGGACCTTCGCCGCAGGGGTCGCCGTTGCGGTAGACGTGCGTATCGCCAGGGATCTGTAGCATGTCCTGCGACAGGGCGCCGCCGGTGCCCAGGGCCCTGCCAGCGTACTCGAAGAACTTGACCAGGCGCGCCCCCCTGCCCTCCTCGGACGCGTTCTCGGGATGGATATGGATGTACCCGTCGCCGTGCGTGTGGACGCCGCCCGGGAATGTGGGCAGGTTGGGCTGGCGCACGCCACAGACCCAGACCTCGTAGCGGGCGTGCCAGTGATCGCCGATACGCGGGCTCACGGCCCCCGCCTCGCGGAATAAAACCAGCCCCAAGAAGATGGCCAGCACCGCGACCGCTATTACGACCACCGGTAACCACGGGGGAAGGTAGAAGGTGATGCCGGGGCGGGGCGGAGGGCTGGCCTGCCGGCGGGCCGCCGTCTTGGGCTGACCGCGACGCCAGAACGCCAGGGGGCTGGGCTCCTGTCGCCGCTGCTGGGCGCGTCGCGACCGCCGTCGCTCCCGTCGGGTCATCGGGGAGCCCCCGAGGGCTGGCGATAGCGGCGGTCGAGCTCCTCCACCTTGGCGACGTTCTCGGCCTCGGTGGGGTCGGGCTCGGCGGAGAACCAGGCGTCCAGGATCTCCTTGGCGACGGCCTGGGAGGTGGAACGCAGGCTGAGGCAGAGAACGTTGGCCTGGTTCCAGGCGCGGGCGCCACGCGCAGTCTCGGCGTCATGACACAGAGCGGCACGAATGCCGGGCACCTTATTAGCAGCGATGGAGACGCCGGTGCCCGTCCAGCAGAAAAGGATGCCTTCGTCGGCCCGGCCGCTGGCTACCCTCTCCGCCACCTCGCGAGCGACATCGGCCCACTGCAGGGGCTCACCCGCGAGGGGGCCCACCAGCTCCAGCTGGAAGCCACGACGGCGCAGCTCCTCCACCACGTAGTCGGTGAGCGGCGTACGCTCGTCGCTTCCCACTGCCAGCCGCATGACCGCCATCGCCTCCTCTCGCAGACTACATTATATGGCGGCCCCATCTGCCAGGCCAGAAAGCGGGACCGCTGGCAGCGCGGGCTGCCTATACCCGAGCGGGCCGCGTCACCGCCGGTCGCTCGTCCACGAACAGGCGGGTGCGGTGCACCCTCCGCGGTGGCGACTGGAAGCCCAGGGCAGCCACCACCTGCTCGGCACGGCCGGCCGTCTGCTGGTCGGTGCGGAGCCGCATCCCCAAGATGAACGCCTCCTCGCCTTCGCCTTCCAGCCACAGGTCGTAGACGAGGGCCCTCAGGTCGTAGCGCCGCACCTGGCCCTGGCGCAGGTGCTGCCACGGGAGGGAGTGGGCAGCCAGCAGACGGTGGATAGCCTCCTCCGTCTCCTGCCGTGTCCTGCCCTCGGCCGCCACCTCCACCCGGTACTCGGCCCAACGTACCTGTGACTGGAGCGAGGGGGCCCTGAGCCCCACCTCTCGCACCGCCACCACCTCCGTGCCCGGCACCACCTGAGCGTTGACCGACCGCAAGAAGTCGCGCAGGGACACCCTCTGGGTGAGAAAGACATCCATCAGCTCTCCCGAGGAGGTGACCCCCACCGGCAGCGGCGAGGCGAGGGACAGGCGGGGTGTGGGACTGGCGCCACCGGAATAGGCCAGGGGCATGCCGGCCCGCCGCAGCACCCTCTCCCAGTAACGCATGAGATCCAGGTGGGTGATATACTTGACCGACTCCCCCCGCTGGAAGGTGGCGCGCAGCCGCTGGGCGGTCATCTCGGCGGCTCTTCCCCCGGAACGGCGCTGAGCTTGGTCACTGTCACTTCCTCTATCTTACGCCCGGACATGCGGGTCACGGTGATGCGCAGGCCGTTGTACACGAACTGCTCCCCTTCCTGGGGTACCCGCCCCAGGTGGTCCAGCACGAAGCCCGCCACCGTTTCGTAGTCGCCTTCGGGCAGGTCGAGGCCCAGCTCCTGGTTGGCGTCGTCGATAGACATGCCCCCGTCCAGGCGATAGGTGCGCTCGTCGACGGTGACGAACTCTTCCTGGGCGGGCCTCAGCTCGTCGCTGACCACCCCCACCAGCTCTTCCAGGAGCATCTCTAGGGTGACGACGCCGGCGGTGCCGCCGAACTCGTCCACCACCACCGCCATCTGCTGTCCGGAGCGCTGCATCTCCCAGAACAGGTCGCCCACCCGCTTGCTCTCGGGCACGAACAGGGCGGGCCGCATGCACCAGTCGATGACGCTGTCCGGGGTCACTTCGCCCTGGGCCAGTCCCTTGAGCACGTCCTTGATGTTGACGATGCCGACCACGTTGTCAACAGTGCCGTCGTAGACGGGAAAGCGGCTGTGGGGCTTCTGCACGAAGACGCGGTAGAACTCGCCGATGGTGGTGCCCCGTTCCAGCCACACGACCTCGGTGCGGGGCACCATCACCTCGCGCACTCGCCGTTCGCCGAAGCGGAAGACCCTTTCCAGCAGCTCTGCCTGGCGCTCCTCCACCGCCTCCTCCTCGGCGGCGATGTCGATGAGCGTGCGCAGTTCCGCCTCGGTGACGGTAGGGGTCACCCCCATCCGCTCTCCGAAGAGCAGGCGGGATATCCAGGCCGGCGCCGCCGAGAGGGGTACCACGATGGGCCGCAGCAGCCACATCACCGCCGCCACAGGGCGGGCCATCAGTAGGGGGAACGACTCGCCGGCATGGGCGGCGAGCACCTTGGGCAACACCTCGCCCAGCATGGCCAGGCCCAGGGTCATGAGTCCCGTGCCCACCACTAGCCCCCACACCCCGCCCACCGACTGGGCCGCGATGAAGCTGCCGGCGGTGGAGGCCACGATGACCGACAGGTTCTGCAACACCACGATGAAGGTAAAGAACCGCTCCTTGGCCTGCTGCAGGTGGTAGAGGGCAGCCGCCGCCCGGCTGCCCTGCTCCATCAGGTGGCGGACGCGGATGCGATTGGCGCCCACCACCGCTATCTCGATGCCGTTGACCAGGGAGTAGGCCAGGACGGACACGCCCAGGGCCACCGCGGCCACGTGGATGGGGACCCCGCTCACCTCCAGGGCGTCGGTCTGGGGCTGGGCGAGAGTCCAAGGCTCGAAGGAACGAAACGGGAGTTCCATCGCTGGTCGCCCGGGCGAGGGCGCGGGGCGTCAGCGTCCCCTGGTGGTAGCCCTGTCCGCCAGCCGCCGCGCCGCCGTGTAGGGGTCTATCTCCCGCTGGGCCACCGCCTCCACCAGCTCCTCCAACCTGCCGTCCTCCTGCGCCAGCCGTAGCGCCTCTTCCCACAGGTGGCCGAAAAGGGCATACAGGAGGCGCCGGCGGGCCCGCTCCCGCCCCACCTCGCGGCCGGCCCCGGTCGTCTCCAGGTGCCTACCGTGGGCATCGATGGCCTCTACCAGGTCGCCGATGCCGTCGCCGCGTATGGCCACCGTCCGCACGATGGGCACGCGCCAGCCGTCCTCCTTGTCCAGATTGACGAACTCCGCCAACTGGTTGGCCAGGATATCGGCCCGGGGCAGGTCCGCCTTGTTCACCACCAGGATGTGGGCGATCTCCAGAATGCCCGCCTTGATGGCCTGGATCTCGTCGCCGGTGCCGGGCACCGTAACCACCAGGACAGTATGGGCGGCATCCATCACCTGTACCTCGTCCTGGCCAGCACCCACCGTCTCCACGATGATGATGTCCATGCCCCAGGCGTCCAGCACGCTGACCACGTCCATGGTGGCCGGCGCCAGTCCGCCCACGGCGCCGCGGCTGGCCATGCTGCGAATAAACACGCCCGGGTCTGAGGTGAGCCCCTGCATCCGCACCCGGTCGCCCAGCAGCGCGCCCTGGCTGAAGGGGCTGGTGGGGTCTACCGCCACCACGCCGACGGTGCGCCCGCGACGCCTCAATTCCTGAGCCAGGGCGAAGATAAGGGTGCTCTTGCCCGAGCCAGCTGCACCGGTGATGCCCACCACGTGGGCCCGCCCGGTACGCGGATAGAGGAGGCGCATGGCCTCCTTCCCTTCCGGATAGCCGTTCTCCACCAGGCTGAGCAGGCGGCTGAGGGAGCGGCGGTCGCCGGCCAGGGCCTTCTCCACCAGTTCGGGTACGCCTTGGGTCACGACCTCACTCCCGCCCCGCGCGGCTGCACGTTCTGGCGCACCCACTCCACGATCTCGGTGGTGGGGGTGCCCGGCCCGAAGATGGCCTTGAAGCCCAGCCGCTCCAGCTCGGGCACATCTTCCTGGGGGATGATGCCGCCGGCAAAGAGGACCACATCGTCCAGGCCGCGCTTCTTGAGCTCTTCCACCACCCGCGGGAACAGCTCCAGGTGCGCGCCCGAGAGGATGGACAGCCCCACGGCATCGGCGTCCTCCTGCAGGGCCGTCTCGGCGATCATCTCGGGCGTCTGGCGGATGCCGGTATATACCACCTCGAAGCCGGCGTCCCGCAGGGCGCGGGCCACCACCTTGGCGCCACGGTCGTGGCCGTCCAGCCCGGGCTTGGCGACGACGATCTTGACCTTGCGCTCCTGGGTCATGTTCGGCGACCTCGCTGAACGTTTTCTCTGCCTATATGTTACACGTCGGGCGACAGGAAATGAATTTCGGGCCCGGCCGCCCGCACAGCCGACTCGGGGCACCCCTCATCCCCGCAGGCAGGCCTGCCGGGGCCGGCGCAGCTCAGACGCGCTGTATCAGCAGCAGAGGGGCCCCGCCCGTGTGTTCGGGGGCGACGGTGGCAGCGCGGGTGCCCTCCTCCGGGCCCGGTCCAGGGCCCGAGACCTGCACTCCGGACTCGCGCAGCCGTTCCACCAGGCTGTCCAGGTCGTCCACTTCCAGGCAGAGGGCCAGGATCCCCTCGCTGGCCTCGGTTCCAGGCAGACGGCGGGCGGCCACGTCCGGCCGCAGCACCACCAGGGTCGTCTCCCCCACGCGGATGTGCCCCTCCTCCCCCTGCGCGCAGCCCATGGAGCGCAGCCCCAGGTTGGTCTCGTAAGTGGCCAGGGCAGCGTCCACGTCCTGGGCGACGATGAGCACTTGCCAGAGCCTGCGCACGCTCATGGTCCCTCCACTGGCTGGGCGAGTTCCACCAGCACGCCGTGGTGGGCGCGCGGGTGCAGGAAGCAGATGAGGCCGGCGAGACCCTGACGGGGCCGTTGGTCGACCAGCTCCACGCCCTTGGCCTTGAGCTCCTCCAGCTCACGGGCCACATCATCGGTCTGGAAACAGATGTGGTGCAGGCCCTCGCCTCGGCGAGCCAGGAAGCGGCCCACGGGCGTGTCCGGCCCCGTGGGCTCCAGAAGCTCGATCTCGCTCTCGCCCACGGTCAGCAGGGCCGCCTTCACCCCCTGCTCCTCCACCACCGACTGCTTGTGGACATGCAGTCCCAGCAGGTCTCGGTAGAAGCGCAGGGCAGCCTCCAGGTCGCGGACGGCGATGCCCACGTGGTGCACTTTCTGGATCACAGCCCTTCCCTCCGTCGCCACTCCAGAATGGCGGGCATGTGTTCGCGGTAGTGGTCGATGGCGGCGTTGTGCAGGATGCGGTAGGCCACGCGCCCCTCCTCGAACCGGTCTTCCGGCACCTGTCGGGCGGCGGCGACGAAGGCGTCCTTGCTCGCCTTCAGCTCGGCCAGCATTTGCGGCCAGGGGGTGTCGGCATGGGCCTGGGCGAAGCGCGCGTTCCAGGCATCCGCATCGGAATAGTCCACACCCTCCGGCACGGGCCGCTCACCCCGGGCCACTCGCTCCAGGGCGGCGGCCATCTCTCGGTGCCACCCGGATATGTGCGCTATGATATCGCGGACGCTCCAGGTGCCGTACCAGACGCGGGTGGCGGCGTCATCGCTGAGCCCTTCTACGGCCCGTAGCAGCTCCTGAAACCCCTGTTCCAGCTCTTGCAGAAGCTCCTGCTTGGCCATGGCACCCCCTATCCGTCCAGCGCTGCCGACTCGAGCGGTCCCGGTACGAGACGGCGACCCGCCGCGTCCACGGCCAGCCTGGACATCTCCGGCGTCACCACGCCCGGCAGGGACTCGGTGCACTCGCCGCCGGAGAGCGCCGGCGTGGGCACCACTAGCCCCTCCAGCCTCGCGAGCACTCTACCGATGCGATCGATGCGGGTGCGCCCGTGGATCAGCACGAGCTTCCTGTGCTCGTCGGGCCCGCGGCCCGGGGCCCGGGGCATGGCGGCTCGCGCCCATACATACGTGGCGCCGCTACCTACCAGGGCCTGCGAGGACGTGGGGCTTCGACCGGGGCGGTCGGCCACGTTCAGCGTCACCCTGAGAGCGCCCATCGGCAACCGGCTCAGAAGACCATGAACTCCTTCTGCTCGCCGAAGGCCCGCCTCAGAACGCGACAGATCTCGCCCAGGGTGACGTAGTTCTCGACGCACTCGATGATGACGGGCATCAGGTTGGCGTCGGAGCGGGCGGCCTCCTCCAGCACGCCCAGCAGGTGCTGGACCTTGCCATTGTCCCGCTCGTCCCTGACGCGGCGCAGGCGCTCCAGCTGCCGCTGCACCACCTCGGGTCGCACGCGGAGAATGTCCTTGGGCGGCTCCTCGTCGTCGGTGCGGAAGCGGTTGACGCCCACCACCACGCGACGGCCGCTGTCCACCATCTGCTGGTAGCGCCAGGCGGCCTCCTGGATCTCCCGCTGCTGGAAGCCCATCTCGATGGCAGCCAGGGCGCCGCCCATGTCGTCGATGCGGTTGATGTAACGGATGGCCTCTTCTTCTATCTCGTCGGTCAGCTTCTCCACGTAGTAGGAGCCGCCCAGGGGATCGATGACATCGGCCGCCCCCGACTCGTAGGCCAGTATCTGCTGGGTGCGGAGGGCCAGTTGCACCGCTCCCTCGCTGGGCAAGGCCAGGGCCTCGTCCCACGAATTGGTGTGGAGCGATTGCGTCCCTCCCAACACGGCGGCCAGGGCCTGCAGGGTCACCCGCACCACGTTGTTGAGGGGCTGCTGGGCGGTCAGGGTCGCCCCGCCGGTCTGGGTGTGGAAGCGCAACATCTGGGAACGAGGGTCCTTGGCCCCGAAGCGCTCCTTCATGATGCGCGCCCACAGCCGGCGGGCCGCCCGGAACTTGGCCACCTCCTCCAGCACGTTGGTGTAGGCGGCGAAGAAGAAGGACAGCCGCGGGGCGAACTCGTCCACCTGCAGGCCCCGGTCGATGGCTGCCTGCACGTAGGCTATAGCGTTGGCGAAGGTGAACGCCACCTCCTGCACCGCGGTGGAACCCGCCTCGCGGATGTGGTAGCCGGAAATGGAAATGGTGTTCCAGCTAGGCAGGTTGTCCTTGCACCAGGCGAAAACGTCGGTGATGAGGCGCAGCGACGGCCCCGGCGGGAAGATATAGGTGCCCCGGGCGATGTATTCCTTGAGGATGTCGTTCTGGACGGTGCCCCCGATCTTGCGCAGGTCGGCCCCCTGCTTCTTGGCCACCGCCACGTACATAGCCAGGAGGATGGAGGCGGTGGCGTTGATGGTCATGGACGTGGTCACCTTCTCCAAGGGTATGCCGCGGAAGAGTAGCTCCATGTCGGCCAGGGAAGAGATGGCGACTCCCACCTTGCCGACCTCGCCCTCGGCCATGGGGTCGTCGGAGTCGTAGCCGATCTGGGTTGGCAGGTCGAAGGCCACCGAAAGGCCCGTCTGGCCGACCTCCAGCAGGTAATGGAAGCGGGCGTTGGTCTCCTCGGCATCGCCGTAGCCGGCATACTGGCGCATGGTCCAAAGCCGGCCCCGGTACATGGTGGGCTGGATGCCACGGGTGAAGGGGAACTGCCCCGGATAGCCCAGGCTCTCGTGGTAGTCCCACCCGTCCATGTCCTCGGGGGTGTACAGGGGCTCCACCGGGCGGGCATAGGACGTTTCCATGGGGTCTTCCCGCTCCGGGAAGCGCTCTACCGAGGGCTTGTAGACCTTCTCCAGCCACTCTTGCTTGCTGCGGGGCCGTTCGCTGGCAGACATGCTCCCACCCTGTGCCTGGCGAGATGTGAGGAGGGCACCGCCACGAGTGTAGACCCCCCGCGGGGGAGTGTCAACGCGAGCCTGCAGCAGCACCTGGCGGCCCCTGCTGAGGTAGGGCAGGCCGCTTCGGGCGGGGACGGCGCAGCCCCGGCTCAGCCCCGCGGCGGAGGCCGGGCAAGGTCGGCGGCCTTCGGCCAGGCTGAAGGCGCGCGGCCGGCGGGCACGCGGCCGTCACAGATCCGGGGCATTCTGTCTGGTGAGCGGGGCCGAGCCCCCTGTTTACAGTATTTTAACGGTCTTATCCCTAGCGCTTATCGATTTTGGAGTTAGAATTATAGACAACATAGGCAGTATAGGGGCATGCTACTCTCCTCGTCGATGCGTCCCATGCCGGGGGGTGCCATGAGAGGGGGAAGACCCAAGGGAGGGCCCGCCCTAGGGAGAGCGTACGTCCTGCGCCGCCAGGACCTGACGCCCGAGCTGATGCGCCTGTGGCTGCAGGCGCCGCCCGGCTTTTCCTTCCGCGCCGGGCAACACTGCACCCTGGTGCTGGAGAAACGGCTCGAGCGACCTTTCTTCATCGCCTCTGCCCCATGGGAGCTGCCGGTGCTGGAACTGGTGGCGCGCTTGTTCCCCGACGGCGCCTTCTCCCGCAGGCTGTGGCGTCTGGAAGAAGGGGACACCGTGTCCCTGCGCTGGCAGGCCCACGGCCCCCTCACCTTTGACCGCCGCTATCGCTTCCAGGTCATGGTCGCCACCAGCGTGGGCGTGGCCCCGTTCATCAGCGTGTTGCGCGACCGCCTGCAATCGCCGTCCACCGGCCACCGGTTCTGGCTGCTCCACGTGGGCCGGGGCGAAGAGCTCGCCTACGGCCCCGAACTGCAAGCGCTGGCATCGCGCCTGCCCGGCCTGCTGGACTACAGCTTCGTCCCCACCGCCCGCAGCCCGGAAGCAGCCCGCCGGGCCGGCTCCCTGATGCTCAGGGGCGTGAGGCGCTGGCTCGACAGTCTGTGCCTGGACCCGAGGCTGACTATCGTCTACCTCTCCGGCCGGCGGTGCCTTCTGGAAGGAGTGGCCCGCGACCTCGAGGACAGAGGCTGGCGCTTCAAATACGAGTTTCTGGACTGACCCGACCCGTCCCCCTCGCTACACGAGCAGGCATCGGGCAGCGCCCTGATCCCGGCTGCCCATGAAAGCCCCATCGATAGAGAAAGGCCGTGCTTGACAGGTTCGACCGGGTGGTCTAGAATGGCCGCGGATTTGACTGGTCGGTCTAACACCGTGGCTGAAGCGACCACCAAGGCCCCCGTCCGGTTGCTGGTCAACGGTCAGCCGTACGAGCTGCTCGTGCCAGTGCACCGCACCTTGCTGGAGACCCTGCGCGAGGACCTCCAGCTCACAGGCACCAAGCACGGCTGCGAGGTGGGGGAGTGCGGCATGTGCACGGTGCTGCTGGACGGCGAGCCCGTCCTCTCCTGCCTGACGCTGACGGTGGAGGTCGAGGGCCGCACGGTGACCACCGTGGAGGGGCTGGAGCGGGGCGGCGAACTCCACCCCTTGCAGAAGGCCTTCGCCCAGATGGGCGCCACCCAGTGCGGCTACTGTACTCCGGCCATGCTGCTGACTGCTAAGAGCCTGCTCGACCGGTCGCCCAGTCCCAGCGAGGACGAGATCCGCGAGGCCCTTTCGGGCGTCCTCTGCCGCTGCACCGGCTATATCAAGATCATCGCTGCCGTAGAGATGGCCGCCCGCCAGATGGGCGCCCCCGACAGCGTCGCCTGAGGGACTCCCCATGGCCAGTGCGCGTCGCTCCCTGAACGTGGTGGGCAAGCCGCTCCCCAGGGTGGATGCATGGGGCAAGGCCACAGGCCGCACCCGTTACGCCGACGACCTGTCCCTGCCGCGCATGCTGTACGGCCGACTGCTCCTTTCCACTCAGCCTCACGCCCTCATCAAGCGCATCGACGTGTCCAGGGCGCTGGAGCTGGAAGGGGTGGTGGCCGTTATCACCGGCCGAGATGTGCCTGTGCGCTACGGCATCATGCCGGTGGGGCAGGACGAGACCGCCCTGGCCGTGGACAAGGTGCGGTACGCAGGCGAGCCCGTGGCAGCGGTGGCGGCCCTGGACGAGGACACGGCCGAGGAGGCCCTCTCCCTCATCGAGGTGGAGTACGAGCCCCTGCGCCCCATCATGTCCATCGAGGAGGCGTTGCGCCTGCCGGAGCCCCGCATCCACGATTACGTGCCCGCCGGCAACATCCACCGCCTGGCATCGCTGGAGTTCGGCGACGTGGCGCAGGGCTTCGCCGAGGCCGACTACGTGCGCGAGGACCTGTTCTTCTTCCAGGGCAACACCCACCTCCCTATGGAGCAGCATTCGGCCCTGGCCTACTGGGACCCGGCCGAGGGCAAGTTGACCCTCTGGAGCTCCACCCAGACGCCGCACTACGTTCAGCGCGCCCTGGCCAAGGCCCTCGAGCTTCCCGAAAACCGGGTGCGGGTCATCGCCACGCCCGTGGGCGGCGGCTTCGGCGGCAAGAGCGACCCCTTCCACCACGAGATATGCGCCGCCAAGCTGAGCATGCTCACCGGCCGACCGGTCAAGATCACCCTCACCCGCGAGGAGGTCTTCTATGCCCACCGGGGCCGACACCCGGAGCTTATGTGGGTGCGCACGGGGGTGAAGCGGGACGGGCGCATCACGGCCATGGAGTTCCAGGCCTTCCTGGACGGCGGCGCCTACAGCTCGTACGGCCCCGCCACCACCTACTACGCTGGCACGTTCCAGACCATCACCTATCGCATACCCCATTACCGCTTCCAGGCGGTGCGCGTCTTCACCAACAAGCCACCCTGCGGGCCCAAGCGGGGCCACGGCACCCCCCAGCCCCGCTACGCCCTGGAGGTGCACCTGGACAAGCTGGCCCACGACCTGGGCCTCGACCCGGTGGAGCTGCGCCTGCGCAACCTCACCGGCCCCAACGAGGTCACCGTCAACTGGCTGCACATCACCAGCAACGGCCTCAGGCAATGCATCGAGCGGATAGTGGAGGCGTCGGGCTGGCGGGAGAAGCGCGGCAGGCTGCCCTACGGGCGCGGAATCGGCTTCGCCGTCAGCGCCTACATGTGCGGAGCGGGACTGCCCATCTACTACAACGACATGCCCCACTCCGAGGTCCAGGTAAAGGTCGACCGCAGCGGCAACGTCACCGCCTACTCCATGGCCATCGACATTGGCCAGGGCTCGGACACCGTCATCGCCACCGTGGTGGCTGAGGTGCTGGGCCTCTACCCCGAGGACATCAGGCTGGTGACGGCGGACACCGACCTGACGCCCATCGACCTGGGCAGCTACTCCAGCCGCGTGACCATGATGGTGGGGAACGCCGCCTATGAAGCGGCCATGAAGGCCCGCCAGCTCATCTTCCGGGCGGCTGCGCGCGAACTGGGCGTACCCGTCCGGCGTCTGGAGGCCCGTGACCGCACGGTCTTCGACCGCCGCGACCCGTCACGGGCCCTGCCCTTTGCCGAGGCGGCCCGCCTCGCCGAGGCCCGCTTCGGCCTTATAAGCACCATAGGCAGCTACCGCCCACCCCAGCGCCTGGGCACCTACAAGGGCTCGGGCGTCGGCCCCTCTCCCGCCTACAGCTACTCCGCCTGTGCCGTAGAGGTGCAGTGCGACCCTGAGACGGGCGAGGTAAAGGTGGAGAAGGTGTGGCTGGCCCACGACATCGGTCGGCCCATAAACCCCATTCTGGTGGAAGGGCAGATCGAGGGCAGCGTCTACATGGCCCTGGGCGAGGTGCTCATGGAAGAGCAGGCCTTCCGCAAGGGACAGCACCGGGCCCCGTCCATGCTGGACTACAAGAGCCCCACCATCAAGGAGATGCCGCCTGTGGTCTCCATCCTGGTGGAGACGGACGAGCCGCGCGGTCCCTTCGGGGCCAAAGAGGTGGGCCAGGGGCCGCTGCTGTGCGTCATCCCCGCTGTGGCCAACGCCGTCTACGACGCTCTGGGCGTGCGCATCGACGAGACGCCCATTACGCCCGAGAAGGTGCTCAAGGCCCTGGACGAGAAGGCCAAGGGCGGGCCCGGCCGTGTAGGGCCTGAGCGCAAGCCCGACTTCGCCTTCCGCGAGCCCACGCGGGTGGAGCGGCCCCCCGGCTGGCCACACTACCGGCCCCACGAGGAGGGCTGACGGTGCTCAGGCTGCCGCGCTTCCAGTACGTCCGGCCCTCGAGCCTGCGGGAGGCCGTGTCGGCCCTGGCCGACTGCGGGCCCCAGGCCATGCCCGTGGCCGGCGGCACCGACGTCTACCCCAAGATGAAGCGCCGCCAGTTCCTGCCCCGCTATCTGGTCTCCCTGCAAGGGGTGCCGGAGCTGAAGGGCATCCGCGGCGACGAGCGGGCCGGCCTGGTCATCGGCGCAGGCTGCACCCTCACCGAGGTGGCCTCGCACCCGGTGGTGCGGCGGTTCTATCCGGGGCTGGCCAAGGCCATTGAGAGCATCTCCACGCCCGTGCTGCGCAACATGGGCACCATCGGCGGCAATCTGTGCCTGGACACCCGCTGCAACTACTACGACCAGACGCTGCCCTGGCGGGCGGCCCTGGGCTGGTGCATGAAGGCCCCTGACCCGGGCGGCTGGCCCATGGCCCCCGAGGCCGCCCCGGCCGAGAACCAGGTTCCCTGTCGCGTGGCCCCGGGCAGCCCCCGCTGCTGGGCAGTGGCGTCGAGCGACGGCGCGCCGGCCCTCATGGCCCTGGGCGCCCAGGCGCGCCTGGTGGGGCCCCGCGGCGAGCGGGTCGTACCCGTTGGAGAGCTCTACCGCGACGACGGCATGTTCTTTCTCGAGAAGTCCCAGGCGGAGCTGGTGGCCGAGGTGCTCCTGCCTCCCGCCGACGGCACGCGGAGCACGTACTGGAAGCTCAGGCGCCGGGGGGCGTTCGACTTCCCCGTGCTGGGGGTGGCGGTGGCCCTGAGCCTGGACACGGACGGCCGCGTCGCCTGGGCGCGCCTGGCAGTGACGGGGGTGGCCTCGAGGCCCCTCCTCATGGACGAGGCGGCGCGACTGCTGGTGGGCCAGAAGCCGTCCCCCGAGCTCGTCGAGGCGGTGGCCCAGGCCGTCTACCTGCCGGTGCGGCCGCTCGACAACACCGACTTCGCCCACTACTACCGCAAGCGCATGGCTGGCGTATACGTGAGGCGGGCGCTACAAGAACTGCTGGGCCCGGCCGCAGCGGCCTAGTCCCCGCCTGCGCCCCGCTGTCGGATGCGACCGAACGGGCTGCCGCAGCGGCGGCAGAAGTACTGCTCCACCATGAGCTGGGGGCCGAAGGGGGCGGCGCGCTCGACCTCGTTCGAACCGCACCAGGGGCAGGTCACTGTCTGACCGCCGCCTTCTCGAGGCGTCTCTGCAGGCGGTTCCATCGCTCCCAAGGCAGCTCCGCCCACTCCCAGCGACGATGGGCCAGGTCCCACTGCAGGCCCAGGGGCAGGCGGACGCCCACCTCCAGCAGCAGCGGCGCCACCCGGCCCAGGTACGACTGACGCCAGGCCTCGTTGTCGCCTGCTACCAGCCCTTCCGAGCGCAGGGCCTCGACCCCCGCTTCCCCGGGGGGCCCGAACCAGAGCAGCATCTCGGGCAGGAGAACGTCCACCTGCTCCTGCAGGAGGCGCCGCCCGGCCTCCGTCTCGCAGAGCGAGCGCACTCGGCCCTCGGCATAGGCCATGTGGAACGATTCCTCGTGCAGAATGCGCCCCACCCGGCGCGCCAGGGCCTCGTAGGACGAGCCGGACAGGTGCTCCAGCATGGTGGTGATGGCCGTGTCGATGAGGGCCAGGGCAGCCACGGCGTGGGGCCAGGCGGGCCACGGCGAATCGACATAGCTGACGGCGTAGCGCCGCTGCCGGTCCTGCTCCCGCTCCAGGGGCTGGGGACGGTGGGGGAAGGGGAGCTCTTCCAGCAGCGGGTACAGGACACGGGCATGTCCCAGCTCCTCCTGCACGATGGCTGCCGCCGAGACCCCCTCCTCCAGGCTGGGGGCACCGGCCACCCATTCCGAGAGCCGCCGGCCGAGATAGTACTTGTTGTCGGCCAGGACGACCACCAGGTTGACCAGGGCAGCCAGGGCAGCGTCGTTCTCGGTCCAGTCGCCGGGCATGGCCCCTATGTTTCCTCCTCTTCCTCGGCGGCCTCCTGACGCCGCAGCACCCAGCGCACGTCTGCCTCCGGTATCAACACCAGCTCCACCCAGTCCCGGCCGAAGAGGCGCATCGCCTCCTCCGGCGCGGCGGGCCCGTCCACCGCCTCCATGACTCCCTGCTGGCGCAGGGGCTCGGGATATTCCTTGCGCCCGAACACCAGGTAGCGGGCCATGTCCTTTACTCCGGCCGCACCACGGGGATGATGCTGCGGCGGGGCACGATGAACATCTCGGCCCAGCGGAACTCGTCGTACATGGTATGGGCGAAGACGGCGGCGTCTTTGACGCTGCGGGCCCGCACCGTGCCTACGTGCCGTGGCGGCTCCTGGGCCCGCTCGGCAGCGAAGACCTCGTAGTACTCCTCGGTGACCGTGGCCATCAGGTGATCCCCAGCTCCCGCAGGGTGATGAGCCCCTCAGGAGTTATGTCGCGTACGCTCCAGGGCTCGAACACCTCTTCTACCTCCACCCGCCGCACGCCCGGCAGCAGCAGGAGCCGCTCCTGCACGTCTTCTTTTATTACATCGGTGCAGGGACAGCCCAGGCTGGTGAAAGTCAGGCGCACGTGCACCGTGTCGTCCCGAACCTCCACCCCCCGCACCAGCCCCAGGTCGACGATGCTGACGGGCAGCTCCGGGTCCATGACCTCGCGCAGGGCTTCCCGGACCTGAGCCGGGGTGGGCATGTCTTGCGCCCCCATCAGGCAGCCAGTGCCTCCCTCAATTGGCGGTGGCCCACCTGCAGCTGTCCTACCAGCTCCCGGTTGGCGGGGCCGCGGGCTCGCCAGCGCTGCAGCACCTCGTCCCAGGTGATGGGCCCCTTCTCGAAGTTCCAGCGCTTGTTCTCGGCGTCGAACTCGGCCGGGAAGGGGCAGTCAATGACGTATTCCTCGCGGTCGGGGTCGTAGTGGGCGGGGACCTTGAGCCCCAGCTTCTGGCACAGGGGCACCGTGGCCGCCATCCACTCCTGCCGCAGCTGGTCGTTGCTCTTGCCCTTGAGGCCGTAGTCTATCTGGTCCTTGTGTCGCTTGAGGGAGTCGGGCAGGCCGAACCATTCCAGGGTGAGGACGAACATCCAGTCCACCGCCCGCTGCAACTCCTCCCGCTTCTGGGGGTCCTGAGCGAGGATGCTCATCCAGCGCTCGCCGTGGCGCAGGTGGAAGGTCTCCTCGCGGTTGACCTTCACCAGGGCCCGCTTCCAGGGGCCATAGCTGGTGTGCAGGAAGATGTCCTTGAGCAGGACGAAGCCGGCCCGGTCGTAGAAGGCGTTGGCCACCACCAGCTCGGTCCAGGAGTCGAGGGGCACGTCGAAAGCGTAGGGGTGCTTGAAGTCGCGCGGGTCGCGGTCGTAGACCAGCGACTCCACGTCCACGCCCAGATCGCGCAGGAGGCGATAGGCTATGTGGGCATGGCCCATCTCGTCCTGGATGATGCCCATGGCCGAGATGTAAGCGTTGAGGTTGGGCGCGTCCTGGGCGGCACGGAAGTAGGCGGGGACGCTGATGAGCTCGGTGTCGGCGGAGACGATGAGGGTGCGCTTCAGGCTCTCGATGTAGTCCTCGGGGCAGTGCTCGGGGCCCTCCACCAGCCTGCCGCTGCGCAGGCGCTCGACGAAGCTCTCACGGTCCATGGCCTCGACCTCCTGGCGGCAGTCTAGACCATCCGGTCAGTCTAGGTCAAGGGCCGCCCCCGGTCTATCTTTCTCGTCGGTCTCATACTATTTGGCCGAAGGCGTTTCGCCAAAGAAGCGGAGCACTCCCGATGTGGGGGCACAGGGACGTATCCAGCCCTCCACGCGTCGATGGGCCACCCCGGCAAGGAGACGGCGCTGCGCCTTCCCCTTACGATGGGCGATGCCGCCTTCGGCCGGGGACGCCATCGCCCTTGCAGGGGGACAGGCCCGAGTCAGCGCTGCCGTGTGGTGTGCGATCATCCCGGCACAGCAGGCACACTGCGAGACGGGCCTCGTCAGGTTGACTTTTCCTGACCGGACAGTTAGACTAGGGGCGCCGTTGTACCCACGGAGGGCGAGCCGGTACCGGCCACCCAAGCCATAAGGAGGGAGGGCCTCATGTCTCGTAGACTTTCCCGCCGCGACCTCCTCAAGCTGGGCGCAGGACTGGCCGTAGCGGGCGTCCTGGGCTGCGAGGGCGAGGAGGCCGCCACCCCCACGCCCGGCACCCCTAGCGCTGGCCAGGCCCCCAGTGGGCCTCCGGTGAAGGTGGGCGTGCTGGTCCCCACCAGCGGTGTCTACACTGCCCTGGGCCGCGACATGCTCAACGGCTACAACCTCTATTTTCAGCAGGTCAACTTCACCGCTGGCGGCCGCCGTATCGAGCTCATCACCGAGGACGAGACGGGCGACGCCAACACCGCCCTCACTCGCGCCCGGAAGCTCATCGAGGCCGACCGCGTGGAGGTGTTCACCGGCGTAGTCAGCACCGCCGCCGTCTACGCCATGCGCGACCTGCTGCACCAGAGCCGCACCCTGTCCATCATCACCAATGCGGGAGGCAACGACCTCACCCGCGGCCGCAAGAGCCCTTACATCTTCCGCACTTCCTTCACCAGCTGGCAGGTGAGCTTCCCTCTGGGCAAGTGGGTAGCCGATAACCTGACCAAGCGAGTGGCCATTATGTATGCCGACTACGGTTTCGGCCAGGAGAGCCAGGCCGCCTTCCGCGAGAGCTTCACCGCCGCCGGGGGCCAGGTCCTGGACGCGATACCATTCCCGCTGGGCAACTCCGACTTCAGCAGCGTCATCGACCGCATCCGGGCGGCGAGGCCGGACGCCGTATACGGGTTCGCCTCCGGCAGCGACGCCGTCCTCTTCCTCAGACAGTTCGCCCAGGCCGGACTGCGTGGCCGCATACCCCTGGCCGTCACCGGCTTCATGGTCGAGCAGGACGTATTGCAGTCGGTAGGGCGGGACGCCCTGGACGCCTACAGCAGCCTCCACTGGGCGGTCACGCTGGACAATCCGACTAACCGGCGGTTCGTCGAAGAGTACCGGCGCCGCTATAATGAGTTCCCAAGCGTGTTCACGATGCAGGCCTACGACGGGGCGCGGGTCATCGTAGAGGTGCTGAACGCCGTCAACGGCGACACCTCCGACCCAGACCGCCTGGTGCGGGCGGCCGAGGCGGTGCGCTTCGACAGTCCGCGGGGGCTGTTCGAGTTCGACCCTGTCACGCACAACGTGATCCAGAACGTGTACCTGCGGCAGGTGCGCGACCAGGGTGGCCAAGTGGTGAACGTGGTGGTGACGGACCTGGGCCGCGTCCGCGACCCGGGCTAGAGGCACGGGGGCCCTCCGCGGCGCCATGCAGTACGTCTCGGCCCTCTTCAATGGCCTCTCCTACGGGATGCTCCTCTTCCTGCTGGGAGCGGGGCTCTCGCTGGTGTTCGGCGTGGGCCGCTTCATCAACCTGGCCCACGGGGGCCTGTTCATCATCGGCGGCTATGTCGGCTTCACCGTGCTGAACGAACTGGGCAACTTCTGGCTGGGCATCCTCATCGGGCCGATGGTGGGGGGAGCGCTAGGGCTGGCCGCCGACCTGCTGGTGCTGCGCCGGCTGCACGGTCACGGCCGCGAGCTGGACCAGGTGCTGGTCACCTTCGGCCTGGCCCTCATCATAGCCGACGCTACCCGTGCCGGCTGGGGCGGCGACATCCGCAGCGTAGGTGCTCCGGCACCCTTCGACCGTCCCATCGAGATCGGCGACTTCAGCTATCCCACCTATCCGCTGGTGATCATCGGCGTCGGGCTGCTGGTCTTCGGCCTCCTGTGGCTGCTACTGCAGCGGACCCGGGTGGGCGCCATGATAAGGGCCGCAGCCGGCGACCCGCAGATGGCCCAGGTGCTGGGAGTGCCCACGGCGCCGGTGCTGCGCCTCACCTTCGCCCTGGGGGTGGCGCTGGCCGCCCTGGGTGGGGTGGTGGCCCTGCCGCGGCAGGCCCTCGCCCCGGGCCGTGACTTCGAAATGCTCCTTTTGGCACTGGTGGTGGTGGTCATCGGCGGGCTGGGGCGCATCGAGGGGGCTTTCTGGGCGGCGCTGCTGGTGGGCCTGACCGACTCTTACGGCAAGCTGTTCTTCCCCGAGTTCACCGTGGCCATGATCTTTGGCCTGCTGGCCCTGGTGCTCATCTGGCGACCGGAGGGGCTGCTGGGCAGGAGGGCGGTATGAGGCTGGCGCTGCCCTACTCCCGCAGGCCCGCCGCCGGCAGCGTCGCCCGGGCGGGGGTGCTCGTGGCGGCGGCCGGCCTCGCCTGTATGCCGCCCCTGGCAGGCGGCTACTCGCTGCACCTGGGGCTGGAGACGGTGACCCTGGCCCTGGCGGCCATGTCGCTGGGGCTCCTGGTGGGGTGGGGAGGCCTGGTATCGCTGGGGCACGCTGCCTTCTGGGGCCTGGGCGCTTATGCCGCCGCCCTCCTTTCCACCCACATCGGGCCCTGGCCGTGGTTGGTGCTGCCGGTGGCTGCGGCCGTCGCCGCCGGTTTCGCCCTCGCCACCGGCATCTTCACGCTGCGCAGCCATGGCATCTTCTTCCTCATGCTGACGCTGGCCTTCGCCCAGCTAGCCTATGTGCTCTCCCTGCAGTGGCGAGGGCTTACCAACGGCGATAACGGTATCTCCGGCATCCCTGGCCTGGCGGGGTTCGAGGACCACCGCGCCCTGTACGGGCTGGCCATCGGCTTCCTGGCGGCCGGCTACGCGCTCTTCTCGCAACTGGTCAGGTCGCCGGTGGGGCAGGTGCTGGACGCGGCGCGCCAGAACGAGGCCCGTGCCCGGGCCCTGGGGTATCCGGTATTCGCCTACCGGCTGGCTGTTTACGCGCTGTCCGCAGCCCTTACCGGCATCGCGGGCGCCCTGGCCGCTCACGAGCGGGGCTTCGTCCATCCGCGTGACTTCTACTGGGTAGTCTCGGGCGTGATGCTGGTGGTGGTGCTCCTCGGCGGCCAGCGGGCGCTCTGGGGGCCAGTGATCGGTGCCAGCGTGTACATTGCCGTTGAGTCGTGGGCCAGCGCCCGCACCGAATTCTGGAACCTCTTCCTGGGGCTATTACTGGTGGCCGCCGTCCTGTGGGGACGGGGCGGCATAGCTGGCGTTGCCGGCCAGGCGTGGCGGGCCGCCAGCCGCATCCAGCGCCTGGCGCTGAAGGGTACCGATGCCGGAGCTGCGGGCCGAGCGCGTGTCTAAGGCCTTCGGGGGCATGCAGGCCCTCCGAGGCGTCTCCCTCTCGGTAGAGAGGGGGGAAAGGCGGGCTATCATCGGTCCCAACGGCGCCGGCAAGACCACCCTCTTCCGTATCATCAGCGGCGAACTCCGTCCCAATCAGGGGGCCGTCTATCTGAACGGCCGGCGGGTGGACGGGCTGCCGCCGGAGCGGGTATCGCTGCTGGGCGTGGCCCGCACATTCCAGGTCTCCAGCCTCTTCCCGGAGAAGTCCTGCCTGGAGCACGTGATGCTCGCACTCCTGGCACTCCGCCGGGGCCAGCGCTGGTGGCCCTTCACCGCCATGGCACGGGTGCCCGGCCTGGAGGACGCGGCCTATGACGCCTTGGAGCAGGTGGGGCTGACGCAACAGGCCCGTCAGCCAGCGGGGGCGCTGGCCCACGGCGACCGCCGCCAGCTAGAGCTGGCAATGGCCCTGGCCCAGCAGCCGCGACTCCTCCTGCTGGACGAGCCCCTGGCCGGCCTCTCGGAGGTGGAGAGGGAACGTATCGGCCAGATCCTCATGCAATTGCCCCGGACTCTCACCGTGCTGCTCATCGAACACGACCTGGGCTTCGCCTATGCCTTCGCCGACCGCATGACCGTCCTGCACTACGGCGAGGTACTGCTGGAAGGAGACCCTGAGCAGGTACGGAGGGACCCCCGCCTGCTGGAGGTCTACGCCGGCCGCGTCCTGGAGGAGACAGAGGCGCCTCCCGCCCCAGAACGGGAGGCCGGGCCGGCCGCCTTGCAGGTGTCGGGCCTCGTCTCCGGCTACGGGGACGCCCAGGTCCTCCACGGCGTGGACCTGGAGGTGCGCCAGGGAGAGGTTGTCGCCCTCCTGGGCCGGAACGGCATGGGCAAGACCACCTTGCTGCACACCATTATGGGCCTGGTGCGGCCTTCCTCGGGTCGCGTTCTCCTGGGCGGGCGCGATGTGACAGGGCTCTCGCCCCTGCAGCTCGCTCAGGCCGGGCTTACCCTGGTGCCGCAGGGGCGCAGGGCCATCCCCGGGCTCACCGCCCAGGAGGAGCTGTCGCTGGCCCGCCAGCCCGGCCCCTGGAGCGTGGAAAGGGTTTACGAGCTGTTCCCGCGCCTGTACGAGCGCCGCAACGCCCCTTCGGTGGCGCTCTCCGGCGGAGAGCAACAGATGCTGGCCATAGCCAGGGCGCTGGTGCGCAACCCCGTAGTGCTGCTTATGGACGAGCCCTCGGAGGGGCTGAGCCCGGCCGTGCTGCAGCGCATCGAGGAGACCATCCAGGCATTGCGGCGGGAAGGGATGACCATCCTGCTGGCCGAGCAGAAGCTGGACATGGCCCTGAACGTGGCCGACCGGGTATACGTGCTGGAGCAGGGCAAGGTGGTATACGAGGGCCGGCCCGATGCCCTGCGCTCCCAGCGCCAACTCTTGCAGCAGATGATGGCGATATGATGGACACAGTCAGGCCGGGCGCCGCCCATTATCGGGGCCACCGGGCCGAGACCATCACCACACAGAGGAGGTAGGAACGCGATGGCGGAGATGTTCATCGGCGGCAAGTACATGGAGTTCCCGGGCCTGGAGCGGTTCCCTGTCATCAATCCCGCCAACGGCGAGGTCGTGGACACGGTGCCTCTGGCCGAGGCCGAGCAGGTGGACGCAGCCGTGCAGGAGGCCCACCGCGCCTTCCCGGGCTGGTGGGACACCCCAGCCGCCCGGCGCGGCGAACTGCTGGCCACCGCCGCCCGCGCCGTCCTCTCTCACGTGGACGAGCTGGCCCAGCTCCTCACCAGCGAGCAGGGCAAGCCCCTGCGCGAGTCCCGCATCGAGATACGCCGCTTCGTCGACACCCTCGACCACTACGCAGGCCTGGCCAAGAACATCCGCGGCGGCTATGTCCCCGACCTGGACGAGGGCACTTACGGCCTGGTAGTCAAGCGGCCCCTGGGAGTGGTGGGGGCCATAGTGCCCTGGAACTTCCCCACCACCCTGCTCGGGAACAAGCTGGGTCCGGCCCTGGTGACGGGCAACACGGTGGTGGCCAAGCCCGCCGAGACGACGCCCCTCACTACCCTGCGCATCGCCCAGATCATGCACGAGGCGGGCATCCCCGCCGGCGTGTTCAACGTCATCACCGGCACCGGCCCTGTGGCTGGCGAGGCCCTGGTCACCCACCCCCTGGTGCGCAAGGTGGCGTTCACCGGCTCCACCGCCACCGGCAAGCGCATCATGGCCCTGGCCGCCGACGGCGTGAAGCGGGTCACTCTGGAGCTGGGCGGCTCCGACCCCATGATCGTCTGCGACGACGCCGACCTGGACGGCGCCGCCAGCGCCGCCAGCGTCAGCCGCTTCTTCAACTGCGGCCAGGCCTGTGTGGCCGTCAAGCGCCTGTATGTGTTCGAGAACGTGCTCGACCAGTTCCTGGAGAAGCTCCTGCCCCGGGTGCAGAGGCTGCGCATGGGCCCCGGCACCATGGAGGGGGTCATCCTGGGGCCCCTGCACACCGACCGCCAGCGGCGCATCATAGAGGAGCAGGTGCAGGACGCCATCGCCTCGGGCGCCAGGGTCGTGCACGGCGGCAAGCGCCCCGAGGGCGAGCTATTCGAGAAGGGCTTCTTCTATGAGCCGACAGTCCTTCTCTCTCCTTCCCACGACTCGCGGGTGGCCAGGGAGGAGGTGTTCGGGCCAGTCCTGCCCATCTGGCCGGTGAAGGACCTGGACGAGGCCATCGAGCTGGCCAACAGCTCCATCTACGGCCTGGGCTCCTACGTGTGGACCCGCAGCCTGGACCGGGCCTCGTATGCCGCCCACCGGCTGGAGGCGGGTTATACCTGGGTCAATGCCGCCCAGAAGATCTACGACGAGCTCCCCTTCGGCGGCATGAAGCAGAGCGGCTTCGGGCGGGAGCACGGCAGCGAGGCGCTGGACTATTATCTGGAGACGCGGTCGGTGGTGGTCCGCACCACCACCTAGGGGGTGAGGCCATGGCCTACGAGGTGCCGGAGCGCTACAACGTCAGCACCATCCTCGACCGCAACCTCGAGCAGGGCAGGGGCCCCAAGCCCGCCATCCTCTGGCA
>BEIA01000008.1 GCA_002898715.1 bacterium HR24
AGGCTTAGCGGGGTTGGTCATTGATGGCATGGTGCGGGACGGGGCCCGGCTGGTCGAGTTGGGCTTCCCCATCTTCTGTCGAGGCCTCTGCATGCGCGGCTACGAAGGACAAGGACGTAGCTACGAACCAGATATTCGTTCTGGCGGCCGGTGAGCTCTACCATCACGTTGGTGACGAAGTGGCGTTGCCGCGGGGGCGGCTCCTCTACCCAGGCCGACTTCGTATAGAGTCGCTCGACGCGGACGGCCAGCGACGGCCTAGTATCGCGGAGCAGGAAGGCGTCATCCTCCACCCCGAGGCCGGCCCGTCGCTCCACCGTCGATCGCATGAGCACCGCATAGGTAGCGTCCTCGGCGAACAGGCCTAGCCACTCGCGGTAACGTCGGTGGTCCAGCAGGTATGCCTCCCAGTACAGGAAGCGTTCAATGGCCCTCTCGAGAGAGTCACAGGCCACTCCGCTCCTCCCGCCAACGGCTTGAGGGGGTGGTATGGCTGTCACCGCCCATGAGCTCCAACCAGCGCAGATGGATGCCGTTAGATACGGCATCCACAAGGCCAGGGTATGCCGTGCCGGGCCCCGGAAAGGCCGGGTCGGGCTCCACGCGGCCCTGGCCCATCAGGTAATGCAACAGGTTGTTATAGCTCAGGTCCTTGTCCCTGGCCATAATACCCCGGCTGGCATCCACCACCCGGGCCCACATTTCCGTGTCGTCCTGTTCCAGAGTACCGGACGGACCGAAGGAACTGATATAGGCCCGATAGCTTGCCTCCTTGTGCCACGTGGGCGCATCCCGGTCGACGAGGCACCAGCTCCAGACCTCGACCCGATCGGGCGCAGCTGGTCGCCACACCCGAAAGTTCACAAAATTGTACAATTCCCCCCCGGCACCGTGCAGGGGGCTATTGAACGAGAAATTGGGGAACACACCGCCCACCAGCGCGTGCAACCTCTCCAGCAGGTCACGCTGTGGCTCCGACAGGTTACGGGCGAACATGGGCCACATCTCGCAAGGCAGGCCCTGGTAGGGGCGCGAGGGGGTGGACTCGTAGAAGCTGAGCACCACCCCGTGGCCGTTAGGCAGCCCTATTTGGTAGCGGAGCCGCCTGGGCTCCTGACTGTGATTCGGGGTCACGCCCAGCTCTACGGTCGATCGATGGGTGGTAACGACGTGGTAAGGGTCACCGGCAAAGTTCTCGTACGTCACTTTCCAGTTGGCCTTGCATAGCCAGCGGTGGGGACGCCCGACCACCTCGAGCCCCCCGTCGCTACGCGCTAAGATCATGTCCAGATACCAGCGGATATCGCCCAGATACTCCTCCAGGGACGGCGCCTCGCGGTCCAAACAGGCGAAAACGAGGCCGCGGTAGCATTCCAGACGCGGGACGGGGCGCAGAGCCCATTCCTCTCGTCGCAGCTCGCTCCCGTAGACCTGGTCGCCGAGCGCTACGCCGATAAGCTTTCCCTCCAAGTCAAAGGTCCAGCCGTGATAGGGGCAGGTGAATGCCTTCGCTTGGCCATAGTCGGCCACGCATACCATGGTGCCTCGGTGGGTGCAGGAGTTGAGGAAGGCCTGCAGGTGGCCGGTACCATCCCGCAACAGCAGTACCGGGTCGTGGGCTATCCAGCGAGTGACGAAGCTGCCTGGGTCAGGCAGCTCTGACTCGTGCCCCAGAAAGTGCCACGTGCGAGCGAAGATCCGCTCCAGTTCCAGCTCGTAGATGTCGGGGTCTGTCAGCAGCCATTGAGGCCAAAGGCCCTGGTCTATCTTCTCCCGTATGCGCCGCAAGTCTTCCTCGCTCAGGCGAAGACGCGCCACGAGATCCTCCGAAAAGCAGCGTCGTGTCTATCAGCGGGAGATAGGCCGGACACAAATCTATCACCATAATAGAGACGCTATTGAACGCAATGTCAAGCGCTGAGCGGGTGGAGGCGGATAGAATGGGCATGCCGCACTCGTCGGCCCCGTCGGGTCCGGCAGGGGGCCCGCCTAGTGCCGGGGGCGTCGGCGGGGGTGTAGTGTCCCTATGAGGTTGCCGTCGAGAGTGTTGATAGCGCTGCGGCCCTGGTTCCCCGGGCTGGAGCTGGAGCGAGTGCGGGTGGTCTCCGGAGGACCCGTCTGCTGGTTCGTGCGGACAGTCCTGCGAAAAGGGGCCATGACGGTTGCCCCTTTCGTGTTCCTCGGCACCCGCGCCTACGAGCCCGACGATCCGGCATTCCTGGCGCTCCTGGCCCACGAGGTGAAGCACATCGAGCAGTTCCGTCGCTACGGCTGCGTGCGCTTCCTAGTCAGGTATTTCTGGGACCTGGGACGGAGCGGCTTCCGGTACTCCCCCCGCCTGCCCCTGGAGGCCGAGGCCTACGAGCTGGAGCGCAAGTTCCTGGCCTCTCTGTCCGCCCAGCGAGGGCCAGGCACAGCCTAGCCTCGCGCCTACCGGCGGGGCGTGGGCGTGGGCGCGCTGGAACGGCTGCTGCTGCGGTTCAGGGTGTCCATGATGTCCTGCCACACAGACTCGGGCACCAACACCTGTCGGTTGACCGACAGCCGCTCCAGCCAGCTCTCGGTGGGCGCGTCATCGGGTACGCCTTTGAGCTGATCGACCTGGCCCGATATCTCCAGCACTTCGCCATCGGGCAGCACCAGCATCATGACGATGGAGCGGATGGTCAGGTCCTGGGGCACCAGGTGCTTCATGCTCAGCCGCAGCAGGGTGGCGATGGCCGAGTTGACCTGCGCCCGAGCGTCCTGCTGTGCCTGGAGCTGGCGGGTGCTGGACGGCGAATCGAAGAATGTCTCGCGGGGCACGGTGATGAGCACCAGGTACTGGGCGCGGGTGCCGTTGTCGTCGGTGACCACCTCGGCGTTGGGCACGGCCACGGCATCGCCGAACTCCTTCCTCACCACCGAGGCGATGGAGCGGATGCGTTCGTCGTTGTCGCTGCCGCGGATGCTGAACTCGGGTCGCTCGTAGGAGAGGTCTCGGGTACAGGCCGTGCCCAGAAGGGCCAGCCCCAGGGCGATGAGCGCTGCCGCTCGCTTCACTTCCCCCACCCCTGGTCAGGCGCTGCCGGCGGCCTGGGCGCGGGCGCCATCGGAGTTGCGGTAGAAGGGGTTTTCGGGGGCCACCTCCTCCTCGGGCCAAATGGCCTTGTCGTCGGGGTGGAGCGGCTGCAATTCGAGCGTGTCCCAGAGGCGCTCCAGGTCGCGCCCTACCAGTTCGTCCTTTTCCAGCAACTCCCTGACCACCGGCGGCGCCAGGTCGCGGTTCTTGCGCAGCAGACGGTACACGTCCACGAAGGCCTGGCCCAGGAGTACGCAAACGTCCTCCCTCTTGCGGGGCGAGCCCAGGGTCGAGGCGACGAAGCCGTTGCTCTCCGTAGGCAGCATCGGATGGCTGTTGGCGACCGACAAGATGGACTCGCCGATACGCTGGTAGCGCCGCCGCTCGTCGGGCGTGCAACGGCGGGGCACCATGCCGAAAAGTCCCACCATGGCTGCAGCGATGCGGGTGGCGTTCTCCAGGTCTTTGGACACCCCCGGCTCGTTGTCCTGGAAGAAGAGGCGCTCAGCCACGATGGAGCCCACGCTCACCCTGAGGAGGCCCTCCAGCACGTGCTGAGGCTGTGGGTCGTGCTCCTCGATAGGCACATGGGCGACCATGCCCAGGGCCTCGCCCCTGGGCATTATGGAAAGGACGATGGGCCGGTACCACTCCCCGCAGAAGTAGCGCAAAGGCAGGAAGTGGCCGGCGAACTCGTGATAGGCCGTGCGCTCGCGGTTGCGCTCGGTGGTGCGGGTGGGCTTGGCCGTGCCGTGGCGCACCGCCGCCAGCGACTCCATCAGCGCGTCCCAGGTGACCCAGGGCTTGTCCCAGTCGGGCTGGTCCAGTTCGTGCCGGTACCGCTCCCAGAACTTCTGCGAGTCCCTGTCCAGCGGGCGGCCCGCCTCCACTGCCGCCTTTATTTCCTTCAGGCGCTGGATGTGGTCGTGGCGGTAGTTGACCGCATCGCGTATCACCTGCTCGATCTCCGCCGGGCTGAGCCCTACCGTCACCCGGGCGAACTCTTTGCGCCGGTCGGGCTCGTCCAGGCTGGGGTGATGCGCCACCTTCGAGAAGTACAGGGCAGCGATGTCCTCCCGCTCCGCCTCGCCCGGGGTAGCGAAGACCACCGTCTTGCCGAAGCGCCCCGGCCGCCTCATGGCCGGGTCGATGAGGTGCGGCCGGTTGGTGGCGGCAAAGAAATAGATGTTGTGGGCAGGGGGACGGGCCGGGGGCAGGCGCAGGTAGATGGTCGCTCCGCCCAGGCGGATGTAAGGGGGCACGAAGAGCACGTCCAACAGTTCGTTCACCTTGCTGCGCACCAGTCGCGAGAGGAGGGGCGGCGAATCCATGCCGTCCAGCCACACCAGGAACGGGAAGATGGCCAGGGAGAAGCCCCCTGCGCCGCCGAAGAAGGGGAAGGGGACCATCTGGGGGGACGTCTGTTGACGGGGCGGGAACTTCCGCTCCCAGAACGCCTCCCGTGCCGAGGAATGGTCGAACATTAGCCCGCACGAGGAGATGCACCCGTTGTGGTCGTAGTCGAAGATGCTCCAAATGCTGTCCACACGGCTGGCGCCCCCCTGCGTCTGGACGGGCTGCATACCGCCCCGCCGCTGCAGCAGCATCTCCGCCTCGTCAATGAACACGACCACGCGCCCGAACTCCCGCGCCAGGCCCTCGGCCCGCAGGCGCATGTACAGCATCACCAGCACGTCGATGGCGAGGAAGGTAGAGAGGAAGGCCGAACCGTTGGTGATGATGATGGGCGCGCTGAGGGTGCTGGCGATGGCCTTGGCGATGAGGGTCTTGCCCGTGCCCGGCGGGCCCACCATGAGTATGCCCCGCTCGGGACGACCGCCCAGCTCCACCAGCCGCTGCCCTTCGGCCGAGGCGAAGATGCGGAGGGCGGTGAGGATCTGCTTCTTGGCCTCCTCCTGGCCCCGCACGTCGTCCATGGAGACGCCCCAGGTGGCCTCCCCCGGCCGGATTATCTTGATCTGCATCAGGTTGAAGATGGCCAGCGGCCCGAACAGGATCAGGAAGTTGATCACCATCAGCAGGGGGAAGGTGAGGAGATAGGGCAGCAGGAAGAGGACGAACTCCGGCCCCAGCCCCAGGGCCATCATGGCCACCGCCACCCCCGCCAGCAGCAGCACGATGAGCAGCACCCTGGGCAGGAAGAGGGCGGCCAGGGCCGACATGGCCACCAGGGCCGGGAAGGGCACGATGAACACCTCTCGCGGGTAGAGGCCGAAGAAGTGGCGGCCCATGGCGGCGATGCCCACCAGGGCCAGGGCGATGATGAGGGCGTTCTGGTAGAAGACGCGACGGTTCTTCCAGGCCTGGGCCACGGCCGTGCGGCGGCGCACGTCCTCCAGCGAGCGCTGGAAGATGACCTGACGCTCCTCGGGCGAGAGGATGGGCGCCCGCTCCAGCAGCGCGTCCAGGTCGGCCCGCTGATAGAGGAGGCCGAGGCTGAAGAGGAACGCGCAGGCCAGCAAGAAGGAGACCAGGCCGTAGACCACGGCCCCGAACAGGGGCGCCTCGAAAGCGTAATAGGTGATGGCGAAGGCGCCGACCCCCACCGACAGCACGAAAGGAATGGCCAGGAAGCGGGCCAGGCCGGTGTACAGCCGCGGGGCCGAGCCGCCTGAAGAGACCGAGTCCGCCACGTCACATACCCCCGCCCATAGGGGCCGTTCAGGTGTCTAAGATTATACACCTTCCTTGCCAGTTATGGGCCAGTTGCGGACCCTCGGGCGCGGGTCTGCCAGCGCCGGCTAGGCCAGGCGGCGGAAGAGCTGCAGGATATCGTAGCCGGTGATGGCCCGCGACTTCTCGGCCATGGCGGTGAGGTACTCTCCGCTGACCTTGCCGGCCTGCACGCCCTTGGCCAGCACCATGAGCTTGATCTTGGCCGAGGCCTCGTCCTCGAACTCGTTGGTGACGGGGTTGATCATGGAGCCGCCGCCCAGGCGGTAGTAGGCCTCCAGCGCCTCTTTGGCCTTCTCTATCTCCTGGTCGCTGGGCGTGAAGACCTCGTTGACCACGTCCACCTGGGAGGGGTGGATAACCCAGGCGCCGTCCATGCCCACGCTGGCGGCGATCTGGTTCTTGCGGCGCAGCCCCTCGCGGATGCGCTCCGCCTCCTCGGGGGGCGTGTCGCGGCGGACGATGTCCGGGTAGACGCAGTCTATGGCGTGCAGGCCGGCGGCCTTGGCCGCCACCACCACCGCCTGCTTGGCATAGAGGAAGTTGGTCTGGTCGCCGCCGAACTCGCCCACTCCCAGGGTGGCAGCGAAGTCGGCGATGCCGAAGATTAGGCCCACCATGCGGTCGGAGGCGGTGGCGATCTCGTACGCGTGCAGCAACGCCTGGGGGGTCTCGATGAGCACTTCCAACTGCACCCGCGTCGTCCAGCCGCCCTGCTTTTCCAGGGCATCCAGCAGCCGCGAGACGTAGCGGATGTCGTCGGGCCCGTAGACCTTGGGCAGGATGACGCCATGGAAGCGGTCTGGCGCACCCAGCATCACCGCTTCCAAATCGCCCAGGAAGAAGGGCGAGCGAATGTTGTTGGGACGGACCGTCACCACCTTCTCGCCGAAGTCGACGGTGTTCAGGGCCTCCACCATGACCTTGCGGCTGGGCTCGCCCTTGAACTCGTAGGGGCAGGCGTCCTCGAAGTCGGCCATCACCAGGTCGGCATTGGTGGCGGCAGCGTTCTCGTGCATGCGCATGGTGTGGCAGGGATAGGTGAGCTCGGTGCGCGGTATGACGAAGCGCCCCTGCTTCTCGAGGATGTACATGCCGGCACCTCCTGAGGGTGTAACGACCGGGCCCGCGGCGATGGGCCGGCGGCGCCCGAGTCCTAGTAGAGCACAAGTGGAGCCCCTAGCGCCAGCCGGAGCGGCGGCCCGGCTAGCGGCCCTATATAATGGACGCAAGGTCGGGGCAGGAGGACGCGTTTGGAGTTCAAGGAACTGCTGCTGGAACGGCACGGGGCGGTGGCGCTGCTCCGTCTGAACCGCCCCCACAAGCACAACGCCCTGGGCCGTCAGATGTCCCGAGAGCTCTACCTGGCCCTGCAGGCCCTGGAGGAGGACGAGTCGGTCAAGGCGGTGGTCATCACCGGCGCCGGCGAGCGGGCCTTCTGCGCCGGGGCCGACATGGCCGAGCAGGTGGCCGACCCGACCCTGCCCCAGGTGACGGGCCAGGCTCTCGGCAAGGTGTTGCGCTTCCCCAAGCCGATCATCGCTGCCGTCAACGGCTACGCCTATGGCGGCGGGGCCTTGCTGGCCATCAACTGCGACCTGCGCCTGGCCTCCCCCGACGCCCGCTTCCGCTTCGTGGGGGTCAGCTATGGCCTGGTGGTCGGTGCGGCCCAGCTCCCCCGCATCGTCGGCCTGCCCGCCGCCAAGGACCTGGTCTTCACTGCCCGGGTGGTGGAGGCGGAAGAGGCCCTGAGGCTGGGACTAGTGAACCGGGTGGTGCCGCGCGAGTCCCTGCTGGAGGAGGCGACGGGGCTGGCCCAGCAAATGGCCGCCCACTCTTTACGTGCGCTGGTGGCCTCCAAGGAGGTCATGGAGCTGGCGCTGGACAACAGCGTCGCCCTGGCCCGCGAGGCAGAGCTGAACCAGGCCCTGCGCCAGGGCGAAGAGCACCGCCAGCTCTTCCGACAGGCAGCGCAACGCGTCACCGGGCACAGCGGCCCGGAGCGGTGACCATCCGTCGCAGCGCGCCCCTGCGGTCGCCCTCTGCAACCTGGGGGGTCTATAATGGAGTCGACAGGGCTAATGGCTAGAGGGGACGTAACGCCGTGACCACGGCCGGCATACCGGTCACCGTAGACGACCCCGTCAACGTGGCCATCCTGGCCGTGTCCGAGGACAGGCTGCACGGTTTCCTGCGCGACCCCCTGGGCGAGATCGCGCGGCGGTCCGGCCTGCCCCTGGAGACGGTGGTCGAGCGCATCCGGGCCATGCTGGCGGCGGGCACCATCCGGAGGGTGCGCCAGACGCTGGTGACCACCAACCTGGCCCACGGGGCGCTCATCGCCTGGGAGGTGCCCCAGGACCAGCTTCACGCGGCCTTCGACTTCATGGCCCGCGAAGACCCCTTCAGCGGCCACGTGGTCATCCGCACCACCGATGTGGCCAGCCCTGGCTCCACGTACCGGCTCTGGACGACCCTCAAGGTGCCCCAGGGCTACTCTCTGGTCAAACACTGCCAGTTCCTGGCCCAGCGCGTGGGGGCTGTCCGCTTCCGCATCATGCCTGCCAAGGCCCTGTTCGTGCTGGGCGTGGGACACACGCGACGACGCGGGCTGGAGCCCGGCGCCAAGTCCGAGGCCCCCGCGAGGGTCCAGTGGATCGAGGAGGAGCGGCTCACCGAGCTGGAGTGGCGGGTGCTCGCCGCCCTGAAGCGCGAGTTCCGCCCTGACGAGATCGTCCCCGACATATGGCGGGCCCGGGCCGAGGAGGCGGGCGTGAGCCTGGAGACCTTTTACGAAGTAGCCGAGTCCCTCGACCGGCGCGGCCTCATCGGCCGCTTCTCCACCTTCCTGGAGCACTACAAGCCGGTGGCTGGCGGACAACGGGTGGCCCGCTACAACGCCCTCTTCCACTGGGCGGTGCCGCCGGGCATGGAGTTGAAGGCGGGGCAGGAGATCGGCCGGCATCACATCCTCACCCATTGCTACTGGCGGGAGGCAGGGCCGGAGTTCCACAACGTGAACCTGATGGCCGTGGCCCACGGGCAGGAGAAGGACTGGCTCCTGGCCCACAAGGCGGCCATCGACCGTCACCTGGCCGAAGTGGGCATCCCTGTCCTGTACACCAACGTCTTCTGGGGCGGGCGCAGCGAGATCAAGCCCTCGGAGATCTTTCCCCTGGCCTACGAGGAGTGGTGTCGCCGCATGGGCCTGGACCCGGCCGCCATGCGGGAATGAGGGCGGCGAGGGAAGGGCAGGGCCGCGGCCATGCAGGTCGGCGCCTTCGAGGTGGTGGAGCCCCTGCCCGAGTTGGAACGGCCCACGGTTATCCTGGCGTTGCAGCCCTGGATCGACGTGGGCTCGGTGGGCACGATGGCCCTGGCCTACCTGGAAGAAAGCTGGGGCGCCCAGCACCTGGCCCAGCTCTCCCGCCCCGGCCACTTCTACGACTTCACTCGCTACCGGCCTAACCTTTACCGGCGCGGCGAACGGCGCGAGGTATCGGTGCCTAACACCTTCGTGCGTTATGCCCGCGCCCAGGAGCGCGACTGGGTGCTGGTGCATGCCCTGGAGCCGCACAGCCACGGCGAGGACTTCGTGGACTCGCTGGTAGAGCTGATGGGGCGCCTGGGGGTGTCGCGGTACTGCCTCATTGGCAGCTATTATGGCCCGGTGCCCCACACCCGGCCACTGGTCATTACCGGCTCCTCCTCCGATGCCACAGCGGCCGCGCACATGCGCCGGGCAGGGGTGCGCGAGAGCCGCTACGAGGGGCCCACCACCATCGTGACGCTGGCCACCGAACAGGCACGCGCCCGCGGCATCGAGTCCCTGTCGTTGCTGGTGCAGGTGCCTGCCTACGCCCAGCTCGAACGCGACTATCGGGGCCTGGTGGAGCTGCTCGAGGCCCTGGCCAGGGTGCTCGACCTGTCCCTGCCCCTCACGCAGCTGTGGCAGGAGGCGGAGAGACAGTACGCCGGCCTCGACGAGCAGGTGCGTCGCGACCCCAGGCTGCGCAGTTGGGTGGAGGACCTAGAGCGCGCCTACGACCAGGAGATGGCGAGCCAGCCCTCACCGGAGCCGCCACCCCTCTCCCCCGAACTGGAGCGGCTGCTGGAGGACATAGAGCGCCGGTGGGAGGGCCCCCAGCCGCCGCAAGACCCATCGCCCTGACCCTTCTGGCGGTTTAGCAAGTTAGAAGTTTAGAAACATTGCCATCTTGTGTCCCGTGCAAGAAATTTGGCGCCGCTAACCCTTGACATTAGCATACCCTTATGGTACCAGTTTGGGTGGGTGAATTCAGTCGCGAGGAGGTACCGATGCGTCGCGCCCTCGTCGTCGCCCTCGCCCTGCTCGGCATCTCGGGGCTGCTGGCCGCCGCCTGTGGCGGCGAAGAGGCCCCCGCCAGCGAGGCCAGGCAGAAGGTGGTTGTGGCCGTCCAGCCCACCCTGGCCAGCAGCGAGATGCTAGAGAAGGCCCGCCCCCTAGAGCAGTTCCTCGAGCAGCGCCTGGGCAACGTGGACGTCGAGATCTACGTGCCCACGAGCTACGCCGGTATCGTGGAGGCCCTGCGTTTCGGCCACGCCCAGGTCGCCTTCATGAGTGCCTGGCCGTCGTACCTCGCCACCCAACTGGCCGACGCCGACCTGGTTCTGGCCGAGGTGCGCGAGGTAATCCACGGCGAACAGAAGGTGGAGGCCCCCTACTATTACTCGTACTGGGTGGTGCGCAAGGACAGCCCCTACAACTCCCTCAGCGATCTCAGGGGCAAGAAGGCCTGCTTCCCCAGCCCGCTCTCCACTTCCGGGTACGTGGGGCCTATGGGCCGTCTGGTGGAGCTGGGGTTGCTGCAGACGCCGTCTTCGGGCCAGGTGGACCCCAAGGCGTTCTTCTCGGACTACATATTCGGCGGCGGCTACCAGCAGTGCTGGCAGGCCCTACGGGCCGGGCAGGTAGACGTGTCCATCATCGCCGGCGACGTGCCCGAGTCCCTGTACCGCGAAGTGCTGGCCAACACCCGCCAGCTGGAGAGCCAGGGGCCGCTTCCCTCCCACGCCGTCGTGTTCGGCAAGACCCTGCAGGAGCCGCTGCGCTCCCGCGTGCTGGAGGCCATCGAGGCCCTGGGCGCCCCCGAGCAGCGCGAACTGATGCGGCAGTTCATCTCGGCCCTGTTTGTGGGCTTCCAGCGCAGCAGCGCCGAAGAGCACCTGGGAGCGCTCCAGCGCTACCTCAGCCTCACCCGCCTCCAGTTCACCGAGTCCCTTTCGGCGGCCAGATAGGGTAAGCTATGCCGTGACTGTCGAAGTAACGATGCGCGACTCCTGCCCGGTACGGGCCCACGACATCTGGTTCGCCTACAGGGGCGAGGACTGGGTATTGAAGGGGGTCAGCCTGGAGGTCCCGCGGGGGACCTTCATGGCTATCATGGGCCCCTCCGGCGCCGGCAAGAGCACGCTGCTGCGGCTGCTGGCCGGTCTGCTGCGTCCGCAGCGCGGCAGCGTGCAGGTGCTGGGCCACGCCGCCCACAACGGCCGCTTGCCCCGGCCCCGAGCACGAGTGGGCTACATACCGCAGCAACTGGGGCTGGTGCGCAACGTGAGCGCCCTGGAGAACGTGCTCATGGGCGCACTGGGGCGGGTGCGAGGCCTGGCGCCCTACCTGGGCCTCTTCCCCAGGGAAGAGGTGGCACGGGCCATGTCCCTGCTCGAGGACCTGGGCATCGGTCACAAGGCGCGCGACAAGGCATTCCAGCTCAGCGGCGGCGAACGGCAGCGCGTGGCCATCGCCCGGGCACTGATGCAACAGCCGGAGATAGTGCTGGCGGACGAGTTCGTCTCCGACCTGGACCTGCCCCGGGCCTCGGAAGTGCTCTCCACCATGCGGGAGCTGGGCCAGGCCCAGGGCGTGACCTTCGTGGTCAATATGCACGAACTGCCCCTGGTGCACGACTACGCCGACCTGGTGACGGTGCTGCGCGACGGCGAAGTGACCTTTCGCGGTCCGGCGCGGGCAGTCACGTGGGCGGAGCTGCAGGAGGCGCCGGCATGAGATGGGAGCTCGTAGGGAAACGCGACCTTCTGTTGTGGCTGGCAGCGGCAGTGCTCCTCTCGCTGGCCCTGCAACGGCTGGGCTTCTTCGATGCCGAACGGCTGGGCCGAGGGGCTGCCAATGTGCTCACCTTCGCCCGCGACGCCGTACCCCCGGACATGGGCGTGCTGCCGCTGGCGGGCCGCGCCCTGTGGGAGACAGTGCAGATGGCGTTCGCCGGCACTCTGTTGGGCTTCCTGCTGGCCCTGCCCCTGGGCTTCATGGGGACGCGGGTACTCTCCCCTCTGCCCCTGGTGCTGCTCTCGCGCCTCATAGTGGCAGCCACGCGGACGGTGCCGGCCCTGCTGTGGGCAGTGCTGTTCGTCATCGTCGTCGGGCTGGGCCCCTTGGCCGGCACCCTGGGCCTGGCCCTGTACACCGTGGGCTACCTGGGGAAGCTCTACTCGGAGCTGTTCGAGGGTACCGACCCGGAAGTGGTGGAGGCGCTGCGGGGCGTGGGGGCCTCGCGCCTTCACCTGGCGCGGTTCGTAATCTGGCCCGAGAGCGCCAATGCCGCCATCAGCCAGCTCCTGTTCATGCTGGAGTACAACGTCCGCGCCTCGTCCATACTGGGGTTCGCCGGCGCCGGCGGCATTGGTTTTTATGTCAACATCTACCTGCAAACGTTGGAGTACACTCGTCTGGCCACCCTAATGCTCCTCATCCTGGCCTTGACGCTGGCGATGGACGCCCTCAGCGCCTGGGTGCGCAGCCGTTATCTGCTCGCCGGCCGCTGAGGGCCTAGAGCAGGTCGCCCAGGGCCGATTTCACAGCCCCCTTCTCGCGGTAGGCATCGATGACGTGCCGGGCGATGAAGTCCATATGGACCTCGTCGGCGCCGTCGGCGAGGCGGGCCGCCCGGGCGTGACGCATCATTCGTTCCAGCGGCGTGTCGGTGGAGTAGCCCAGGGCGCCGTGCACCTGTATGGCGCGGTCGATGACACGCCACAGGGTGTTGGCCACATGCACCTTGGCCATGGCCACCTCCTGGCGGAAGGGGAGGCCCTGTTCGATCTTGTAGGCGGCGTGCAGCACCATCAGCTTCCCGGTGTATATCTCCATGGCCGACTCGGCGATCATCCAGCGGATGGCCTGCTTCTCGTGCAGATACGAGCCGTGGGCGTAGCGCTTCAGCGCCCTGTCCACCATCATCTCCAGGGCGAGCTCGGCCTGGCCGATCCAGCGCATGCAGTGGGCCAGGCGGCCGTGGCCGAGGCGGAACTGGCCCAGCAGGTGGCCGTGCCCCCTGGGGCCGAGCATATTGCCGGCCGGCACGCGCACGTTGCGCAGGTAGATCTCGCCGTGGTTGCCCTCTCCGGCCATGGTGCCGATGGTGCGCACCAGCTCCCAGCCCTCGGTGGGGATGTCGACGATGAAGGCCGAGTTGCGCGCCTGGGGCGGGTCGGCGTCGGGGTCGGTGCAGGCGATGACGACGGCGAAGGCGGCACCTTTGGCACCCGAGGCGAACCACTTGTGCCCGTTCAGGACCCAATAGTCGCCTTCCTGCACGGCCCGCGTCTGGATGAGGGTGGGGTCGGAGCCCGCCACCTCGGGCTCGGTCATGGCGAAGCAGGAGCGTATCCGCCCTTCGGCCAGGGGACGCAGGTACTTCTCCTTCTGCTCGTCGGTCCCCCAGTGGAGAAGGGTCTGCATGTTGGGCTCATCGGGCGCCTGGCAGTTGAGGACGAAGGGGCCGATGCCTGCCCGCGCCGCCTCGGCCTGCACGAAGGCCATGGCCACTGGCCGAAGGCCCATGCCACCCCACTCGGGAGGCAGGTGGGGGTTCCACAGGCCCACCTCGCGGGCCCTCTGCCGCAGCCTGCCGATGGCCCGCACCCACTCCTCGCGCGGCGCGCCCTGCAACTCACGCTCCACCGGCGCAACCTCGCCATCGATGAAGGCGCGCACGCGCTGCCGCACCTCCTCCACGTCCGGCGGCAGCGTGAAGTCGATAGCCATGCTTGCACCTCCCGAAGGGTCTATGGCAAAGGGATTCGCCCCAGCTTGGCGACTATTATAATGGTCATGGCCTCTCGGTGGCAGAGGCACGAAAGCGGAGGCAGGTACAGGCATGGGCAAGGACATCCCCGGCATCAAGATCGATAACCTGGTGGCCTGGTTCCGGGCCAATGTGGCCGAGGTGGACGACTTGGAGGCACGCCTCATCGGCCATGGCCGCTCCAACCTGACCTACAAGCTGGAGTCGCCCGATGGCCGCGCCTGGGTGCTCAGGCGGCCGCCCCTCTCCCACGTGCAGCCCACCGCCCACGACATGGCCCGCGAGTTCCGCGTCCTCTCGGCCCTCAAGGACACCGACGTGCCCGTGCCCAGGCCGCTGGCCTTCTGCGATGACAACGAGGTCATCGGCGCCCAGTTCTACATCATGGAGTTCGTGGACGGCTTCGTACCCTCTAGCCCCGAGGAGGTGGCCCGCCGCTACGACGAGTCGCAGCGGCGCCTCATGGCCGAAGAGCTCATCGACAATCTGGTAAGGCTGCACGCCATCCGGCCGGAAGAGGTGGGGCTGGGGGACTTCGGCCGGCCCCAAGGATATCTGGCGCGGCAGGTGCGTCGCTTCAGCGAGCAATGGCAGCGCATAAAGTACCGCGAGGTGCCCGAGCTGGACGAGCTGTGCCGCCGCCTGAACAGCTTCACTATGCCCGAGAGCGACCACTCTATCGTCCATGGCGACTATCGGCTGGACAACGCCATCCTGGACAGCCAGGGCCACATGATAGCCATCCTGGACTGGGAGATGGCCACCCTGGGCGACCCGCTGGCCGATGTAGGGATGCTGCGCATGTACTGGGCCCGGGGCGAGGACGAGGCGCTGCGGGTAGCCGCCGGCGCCCTCACCGCTCTGCCCGGCTTTCCCACCTGGGAGGAAGTAGCCCAGCGCTACGCTCAGAAGAGCGGCCGTGACCTGGTCAACCTGGACTACTACATCGTCCTGGCCCACTTCAAGCTGGCCGTCATCCTCGAGAACATGTACGCCCGCTACCTGGGCGGCGGCACCGTGGGCGAGGGGTTCGAGACGGTGGGCGAGCAGGCCATCAACCTGGCCCGCCGTGGGCTACAGGTGGCCAACCAGTCCAGCCTGCCCCAGCTACGCGGGGCCTAGCGCCCCCTACAACCGCTGAGACGGGTCCCGCTCCAGCTTTATGGCAGGAGGTATCAGGCGGGGCGCGCTGCCCGGCAGCAGCCCCATGGCCTCTCCGTTGAGGGAGTCGTCCCGCACGAAGGTGAGGACTGCCTCGGCCACGTCCTCCGGCTGGAGCTTGGGCATGTTGCGGATATACGTCTCCCAGTAATCCCGCTCCTGTCCCTCCAGCGACTGAATCCCGCGGTATATGAGGGGGGTGTCCACCACGCCCGGGCAGATGCAGTTGACGCGGATGCCCGCCTCGTCCTTCAGGAACACCAGGGCTCGCGTCAGGCCCACCACGCCGTGCTTGGCGGCACAGTAGACGGGGTCGGGCTGATAGCCCATCACCCCGGCTAGCGAGGCTGTGTTGACTATGACTCCACCGCCCCGGCGACGCATGGCCGGAACTACGACCTGGATAGCGGCGATGACCGCCCACAGGTCGATATCCAGGGTGCGCTCCCAGCGCTCGCGGGGCGCATCGGGGAATCTGGGCCGCCCGGTGGCGACGCCGGCGTTGTTGTGCAGGATGTCGACGCCACCGAAGGTCTCCTCGGCGAAGGAGACCATCCGCTCCAGGTCCTCCCAGCGCGTCACGTCCACGGGCACGAAGGCAGCGCGGCCACCCTCGGACTCGATGAGACGCACCGTCTCCCGTCCGCCGTCCTCGTCCACGTCGGCCACCACCACGGCCGCGCCGGCCCGGGACAGGGTGCAGGCCGTGGCGCGGCCGATGCCCGACCCTCCGCCAGTAACGATGGCTACCTTGCCTTTAGGGTCCACGGTCACCTCCTGGTCAGGGTCTCGCCAGCTCCCGGAGCATCTTGCGCGCCAGCTCGCCGCGCTGGGCCGGGTCGTCGCCAGGGGCTACGAGCTGCAGCACGGGCACGGTTACGCCGTTGCGGCAGTATTCCACTATCTTGTCCACGCACTCCTGCGGGCTGCCGAACACCAGCAAATCCTCCAGCAGGCGGTCGGGCACCATCTCCGCCGCCTGCTGTCGCTCCCCAGCCTGCCATGCCTCCACCACCGGCCGTATCTGTTCGCCGCGCCCCAGCCACTCGTGGAAGGCGGCGTACACCGGCGAAGTCAGGTACACCACCGCCATCCGCTTCCCCACCGCCCGCAGCACGGAGTCCGGCAGGGGAGGCATGACGAATATGCGGCAGGCCACCTCCAGCGCCTCCGGATCCCGCCCGGCCTGCCTGGCCGCCTCCCGCGCCTCCGCCACCACCCGCGGCACGTCCCCTGGCGCCAGCCAGTTGATGATCACCCCGTCGGCCACCTCGCCCGCCAGCCGCAGCATCCCGCGCCGCAGCGCCGCCACGAAGATGGGCGGCGGCTCGGCCAGCCGCCGCGACAGGCGAAAGCCCTGCACCCCCAACAGCTCGCTGGTGCCCCGCTCCCCGGCCATCACCTGCCGCAGGAAGCGCACCATCTCCCGCACGTAGGCCAGGGGCCGCTCCATCTTGCGCCCGTTCCACCGCTCCACGATGACCTGGGTGCTGGCCCCGATGCCCAGGCAGAAGCGCCCCGGCGCCAGCTCTGACAGGGCCATGGCCGTCTGGGCCAGGATGGCCGGCCCCCGCCCGTAAACGTTAGCGATGGCCGTCCCCACGCGGATGCTCTCGCCCCAGCACAGGGCGGTGGCGGCAGGGACAAAGGCATCGGAGCCGTCCACCTCCGCCGTCCAGGCATCGGTGTAGCCCAGCGACTCAGCCTCCCTCACTACTTCGCGGTGGGCAGACAGAGGCACGCCTTCCAGAGGCAACGTGATACCCCAGCGCATCTCAGACCTCGCAGTGGAATGCGCCCGCCATCGGGGCGGCAGGCTTGGCCCTATTCTAGCAAGGGGCCCGATGGGCGGCAAACGTGGGCCCTGCCACCTGCGCCTGGACGCCCCGCGCCCTCCGGGCGCATAGTAGAGCCGTGGAGGAGGACGCTGGGGTCATCGTAGTCGGCGGGGGCGTCATCGGCTGCGCCATCGCCTACCACCTTGCTCGGTGCGGCGTGCCGGTGACGGTGGTGGAGCGCGGAGAGCTGGCGGGCGAGGCCTCCGGCGCGGCAGCGGGCATGCTGGCCCCCCTGGCCGAGGCCCACGCGCCCGGGCCGTTCCTCGACCTGTGCCTGGCCAGCCTGTCCCTCTTCCCCTCGCTGGCGGCGGAACTGGAAGCGGTCACCGGAATCGGTATCGGTTACGAGCGTACCGGCATCCTGCGCGTCGCCCTGTCGGCCGAGGACGAGGACGCGCTGCGCGAGCGCTATCGCTGGCAGAAAGGCACCGGCCTGCCGCTGGAATGGCTGGGCGGCGACATGGCCCGGGAGCTGGAGCCGGCCCTCTCGCCCAGGGTGCGCTGCGCCGTCCTCTCGCCGGATGAGGGGCAGGTGGACCCGCAGCGCCTCACCATGGCCCTGGCCGGGGCGGCACGGGCCCACGGCGCCCACCTGCTCCTCTCCACACCCGTCGCCGGCATACTGCGGCGGGGCCGGCGGGTCCTGGGCGTGCGCCTGCCGAGCGGCCTCCTGCGCGGCGGACACGTGGTGGTGGCTGCAGGGCCGTGGACAGGGAGGCTGCTGCGCGGCCTCGGCCTCTACCTGGCCACCCCTCCCCGCCGGGGACAGATGCTGGCCTACCACGCCCGGCCGGTGCGCCACATCGTCTGGGGGCCAGACGGGTATCTGGTGCCCAAGGCCGGCGGCGTGACCTACGCCGGCGCCACTGTGGAGTCTGTAGGGTTCCGCCGTCGCACCACGGCCCTGGGGCTGCGCCGCCTGGCGCGGATGGCCCGAGGACTCGTGCCCGCGCTAGGGCACGCGGAGGTAGCCTCGGCCTGGGCCGGCCTGCGCCCGGGCTCGCCCGATGGCCTGCCCATCATCGGCCCCGTTCCGGGCTGGGAGGGCCTGACAGTCGCCACGGGCCACTTCCGCAACGGCATCCTCCTGGCACCGATCACGGGAAGGCTCGTGGCCCAGCGCATCTGCGGCGAAGGCACGGACCTGCCCCTCGGGCCCTTCAGCCCGGCCCGGTTCCTCGACTAGGAGCGAAAACGCGAGGCGAGGAGGCGGGCCGCCGAGCGCGGGTCGGGCGCGGAGGCGACGGCAGCTATGACGGCCACCATGTCAGCGCCCGCCGCCAGGACGTCGTCGATGTTGCTCTGGTCGATGCCGCCGATAGCACAGACAGGGACCTGGACGGCCGCCTTGACGGCCCGCAGCGTGTCTAGCGTGGCCGGGCGCGTGTCCTGCTTGGAGCCGGTGGGAAACAGACGACCGACCGAGACGTAACTGGCGCCAGCGGCCTGGGCGGCCAGGGCCTCCTCGACGTTGTTGGTGGAGCAGCCGACGATGAACTCCGGCGGGACGAGACGCCGCACCTCGGCCACTGGCAGGTCCTTCTGGCCCACGTGCACGCCGTGGGCGCCACAGGCGAGGGCCAGGTCCACATGGTCGTTGACGATGAACAGGGCCTCGCGCTCGCGGCACAGGCGCGCCATCTCCCGGGCGACAGGGAGCTGGAGGCCCTTCTCGCGGGTCTTGTCCCGCAACTGGAGGAGGCGCGCGCCGCCGTCCAGGGCGGCAGCGGCCAGCTCCAGCTCCCGACCCGCCGCGCCCGCAGCCGGATCGACGATGACGTACAGCCCTTGCAGACGGCCGCCCATGGCCGGCAAGTAGAATAGCAGAGGGTGCCCCAGCGGTGAAGGACTTCCTGCGGCGCTACTGGCTCGCTTTCCTCATCCCCTGTCTCGCCGTGGCCCTGGCCGCCTCCCTGTGGCAGGTCCCGGCCTGGAGGCTGTCGGTGCGCACCCTGCTGCTCTACCCCCAGGTGCTCATGCCGCTGCCCGGGCCGGTGCTGGACGCGGCAGGGCCGGCGCCCCGCCTGGACACGGTGACGCTCCGGGCGGGCCAGCCGCCCGAATCCTTCGAGGCCGACATCTACCGACCGCCGGGGGAGGGCCCCCGCGGCGCCGTGCTGGTGGTCATCGGGGCAGCGCCTGCGGCCCGCCGCGACCCGCGGGCAGTGCGACTGGCCGAGGGAGTGGCCCGCTCCGGCCTGGTGGTGATGATGCCGGTGCTGCCGCGCCTCAGCCGCAAGGTCCTCTCCCCCGAGGACGTGGAGGTAGTCGTCCAGTCCTTCCTGTACCTGAGACAGCAGCCCTATGTAGACCCCGGCCGGGTGGCCATCCTCGGCTTCTCGGTGGGCGAGGGCATCGCTGTGGCCGCCGCTGCCGACCCACGCATCCGCGACGATGTGCGCGCCCTGGGCTCGTTTGGCGGCTATCACGACGTGCGCGAACTGATCGTCTCGGTGGCTACCGGCACCATCCTGGCGGACGGCGAACGCCAGCCCTGGCAGCCTGACCCGTGGGCGCGCGAGGTGCTGAAGACGAGCCTGCTCTACTTCGTGCCCGACCGCCGCGAACGCGACCTCCTGGCTGCCGCCCTGGACTCGGGCACGCGTGTGCCGGTCGGCGGTCTCTCCGCCACTGCTTCCCTCGTGCAGGCCGTGCTGCTGGAGCGCGACCCGGTCCGGGCCCGCGATCTACTGGCCCAGGCCCCACCGGAGCTGGCGCGCACTCTGGACCTCCTGTCACCCAGATCCTATCTGGACCGGCTGCGGACGGAGGTCTTCATCGTGGCCGACCGGCACGACCCGCTGGTGCCCTACAGCGAGTCGCAACGGCTGCGGGACGATCTGCGTCGACGCGGCCAGGACCCGCGTTACGCCGAGATAGCCATCTTCCGGCACGTGACGCCGGCCCTGGAGACGAACCCTGTCTCCTTTCTGGTCGACTTCACGCGCCTGTTCCTGCAGACGTACGCTCTGCTAGACCGACTGAGCTAGGCAGCCCGCTGCCGCATCATGCGGATGCGCTCGCGCATCCGCTCCACGGCCGGCTGGGCGCGTTCCCGTAGCCGCTGCCTGACCTCGTACCCGCGCGTGGGGGCGATGAGCATGCCCACCGCCAGCCCGGCGACGGTGCCCAGGAGGAAACCCATCAAGAGCCAGCGCATCATACCCTCTCACCTCCTGTGGGCTGATCAGGGCCGCGCGATTCCACCACCATTGTACCATCTCGCGGGGCGCCCCCACCCACCATCCGCACCACCTCGACCACATCTCCCTCCTCGATGAGGATCTCGTGCCAGCGGTGCCGCGGCACCACCTCCCCGTTCCTGGCTACGGCCACCCAGCGGCGGTTGACCGGCAGGGAGGCCACGTACTCGGCCACCGTCAGCGGGCGCTCCAGCGACTGCTCCTCGCCGTTGATGACCACCCGTATCACGGCCTGCGGCTCACCTCCGCCCAGGCGGCGTCCAGGGCCGAGCGCAGGCCCCTGGCGGCCGCCTCGGGGTCCTCGCTTCCCAATATAGCCGAGATGACGGCCACACCCGATGCCCCCGCTGCCAGCGCCTCGGCGGCCGTCGCCGCCGTCACCCCGCCGATGGCCAGAACCGGCACCCGCACCGCCCTCCGCACCTGACTCAGCAGGCCAGGCCCCGCCGCGGGCGCATCGGGATGGGAGCGGGTGGGGTAGATGGGCCCGACCACGATGTAATCGGCGCCGTCGGCCTCGGCCCTGACCGCCGCGTCGACAGAGTGGACGGAGCGGCCCACCAGTCTCGCTGGCCCGACCAGCCGGCGCGCTTTGGCCACGGGCAGGCCGTCTTCCGGCAGGTGCACGCCATCGGCGCCCGCAGCGAGGGCGACATCGGCCCGGTCGTTGACCACCAGCAGTGCCCGGCCGGCGATGGCGGCGCGGAGCGCGGCGGCCAGGGCAAGGAGGTCGCGGGCGGGCAGGTCCTTCTCCCGCAACTGGACGATGTTGACCCCCCCGGCTACTGCCCGTGCAGCCGCCTGGGGCAGGGGCAGCGGCGCCAGGCTGCGGTCGGTGACCAGCATCAGACAGGGCAGGGGAAAGAAGGGGCGGCCCAGACTAGTCACCCCCCGCCGCCAGGGCCTGGCGTATGCGCGCGGCGTTGGCCTCCAGCTCTTCCCGCGGCGGGCGCTTGGCAGGCCAGGTCAGGCCCACGCCGTCGTCGGTGTGGCGGGGCAAGACGTGCAAATGGAAGTGGAACACTGTCTGCCACGATGCGCGGCCGTTGGCCTGCAGCACCGTCAGCCCCTCGGGGGCGAAGGCCCGGCGCACGGCCTGGGCCACCAGAGCCACGGTGCGGAAGGCTGCGGCGGCCAGGTCGCCGTCGAGCCCGAAGATATCGGGCACATGGGGCTTGACCGCCACGATTGCATGCCCCGGGTTCACGTGCCCGATGTCCATGAAGGCGATGGTCGCCTCGTCCTCGTAGACGACGCTGGCCGGCGCCTTTCCGCTCACTATCTGGCAGAAGATGCAGTCCTCCATCGCGCCCCCTTTCTATGAGGCAGTCCTAGCTTCCGCCCCATTTTAGCGGAGGCGCGGTGCGGCTACATGCTGGAGGCGGGCCTGGGTACCCCTTCGGTTGGGCTCGAAGCCTCGGCCAGGGGCTTCTTGGGGATGCGCCCGGCCAGGTAGGCCTTCCGTCCCGCCTCGACGCCCAGGCGGAAGGCCTGGGCCATGAGAGCCGGGTTCTTGGCCTGGGCGATAGCCGTGTTCACCAGCACAGCGTCGGCGCCCACTTCCAGGGCCAGCGAGGCGTCGGAGGGCGCTCCCAGGCCGGCGTCCACCACCACCGGCACTCTGGCATTCTCCACGATGATCTGGATCTCCTCCAGGGTGAAGATGCCGCGGCCGGAGCCGATGGGCGAGCCCAGGGGCATGACGGTGGCGCAGCCGACCTCCTCCAGTTGCCGCGCCAGTACAGGGTCGGCGTGGATGTAGGGCAGTACCACGAAGCCGTCGGCCACCAGCTTCTCGGCCGCTCGCAGGGTGCCGATGGGGTCGGGCAGCAGGTAGCGGGGATCGGGCACCACCTCCAGCTTTATCCAGTTACTGCCCGTTAGCTCGCGGGCGAGCTGGGCAGTGAAGATAGCCTCCTCCGGCGTGCGGCAGCCGGCGGTGTTGGGCAGGATCTGGTAGCGGTCCCAGTCGATATAGTCCATCAGGTTGGGCTCGCCGGGCCGGTCGAGGGGAAGGCGGCGGATGGCCACCGTCACCATCTCGGCGCCGGAGGCCTCTATCGCGGCCACCATCTCCTCCATGCTGCGGAAGCGCCCCGTGCCCACGATGAGGCGGGAGCGGAAGCGCTTGCCTGCGATCTCGAGGTAGTCGTCCATCTCCTGCACCACCCTCTCACGTCTCCAGATAGATGCGGCCCCCGGCCTGACGGAACTCGCGCGCCTTCTCCTGCAGGCCGACCTCTATGGCCTCCTCCAGGCGGATGCCCTTCTTCTCGGCGTATTCGCGCACGTCCTGGGTGATCTTCATGGCGCAGAACTTGGGCCCGCACATGGAACAGAAGTGGGCCAGCTTGGCACCGGGGGCGGGCAGGGTCTCGTCGTGGTAGGCGCGGGCCGTCTCGGGGTCCAGGGCCAGGTTGAACTGGTCCTCCCAGCGGAACTCGAAGCGCGCCTTGGACAGGGCGTCGTCCCAGCGCTGGGCGGCCGGGTGGCCTTTGGCCACGTCGGCGGCATGGGCGGCGATGCGGTAGGCGATGACCCCCTGCTTGACGTCCTCGCGGTTGGGCAGCCCCAGGTGCTCCTTGGGCGTCACGTAGCAGAGCATGGCCGTACCGTACATGCCGATCATGGCCGCGCCGATGGCAGAGGTGATGTGGTCGTACCCCGGGGCAATGTCGGTGACCAGGGGCCCCAGGGTATAGAAGGGCGCCTCGTGGCACAGCTCCATCTGCAGGTCCACGTTCTCCTTGATCTTGTGCATGGGCACGTGGCCGGGACCCTCGATCATCACCTGCACATCGTATTCCCAGGCGATCTCGGTAAGCTCGCCCAGGGTGCGCAGCTCGGCGAACTGGGCCTCGTCGTTGGCATCGGCAATGGAGCCCGGACGCAGGCCGTCGCCCAGGGACAGGGAGACGTCGTAGGCGCGGGCGATCTCGCATATCTCGCGGAAGTGGGTGTAGAGGAAGTTCTCCTGGTGGTGGGCCAGACACCAGGCGGCCATGATGGAGCCGCCGCGGGAGACTATCCCCGTCACCCGCCGGGCGGTTAGGGGTATGTAGCGGAGAAGGACGCCAGCGTGGACGGTCCAGTAGTCCACCCCCTGCTCCGCCTGTTCGATGAGCACGTCGCGGTACACTTCCCAGGAGAGCTCCTCCACGTTGCCGCCCACCCGCTCCAGGGCCTGGTAGATGGGCACCGTGCCCACCGGCACCGGCGAGTTGCGCAGGATCCACTCACGGGTAGTGTGTATGTACTTGCCTGTGGAGAGGTCCATCACCGTGTCGGCGCCCCAGCGGATGGCCCAGACCATCTTCTCCACTTCCTCGGCCACCGAGGAGGAGACGGCCGAGTTGCCGATGTTAGCATTGACTTTCACCAGGAAGTTGCGGCCGATGATCATGGGCTCCAGTTCGGGGTGGTTGATGTTGGCAGGAATGATGGCGCGGCCCCGGGCCACCTCCTGGCGCACGAACTCGGGGTCTACTCCTTCGCGTATGGCGATGAACTCCATCTCCGGCGTGACGATGCCGCGGCGGGCGTAGTGCATCTGGGTCACGGCGCGACCCGCCCGGGCGCGCAGGGGCCGCCGCCTCTGGGGAAGGGGAAAGCGGCGCTCCTCGCCCGGCCGCAGGCCGTCATCGCGAGGGTCGGGGGCGCGGCCGTCGTACTCCTCCACATCGCCGCGCTCCAGTATCCAGGGGCGACGAATGGGGGGCAGGCCGCGAGACACATCTATGTCCGCGTCGGGATCGGTGTAGGGGCCGCTGGTGTCGTAGAGTCGGAGCGGCGGGTTCTCCTCCGGGCCGTCGCGCCCCTGGGTGGGGGACAGCGTCACCTCTCGGAATGGTACGCGGATGTCGGGCCGGGAGCCCTGGACATAGACCTTGCGGCTGTTGGGGAAGGGCGGGAGGAGGGGCACTCGCACCACTTCGTGCACCTGGGTCACAGCCTTCACCTCCTGTGGGGCCTCCCGGAGCGTGGGGCGGGGAGGGAAGGGGGTTAGCGGTGGGCCGGCCCGCTGCGGGGCCGGTGGTGCCGCCTGCCGTGCCCTTCCCTCCGCTGGCATTACCCAGGTCAGGTTCCGACGGTCGCCCCGATGCGGTCGGGGCCTCTCAGCCCGGCCCCCCCGCGCGTTTTGCGCGGGGACCCCGAGCTCCCGTGCGGGCCTGTCCTCCGGCAGGCCTTGGCTATCTTCGGCGTCTCTACTCTATTGCTCCAGCCCTCGCCTGTCAACCGGCCGGAGGCCCCTCCTCACTCGCGCCCGTGGGCTGTCTCGCTGGCGGCAGGACGAAGCTCCTGTCCCTGGTGGCCCACGAACTGCCCCCGTGCCCAGCGCACCTTGTGGAGGCGGAACAGACGGCGCTCGGTGCCCGCTGTCGACTGCGACTGTGGCATCACCACCGTCAGCACGCCGTTCCCGTAGCTCACGTTGGCCCGCTGCGGGTCGATGGTCTCAGGCAAGGGGACGGTGCGCTCGTGGCTGCCGATCTCCCACTCGCGGGTGATGTACTCCTTGTTGTTCTGCCCGACGCCCCGCACTCGGGTGCGGAAGGTGACCGAATCGGGCGAGACCTCTACCTCGATATCCTCTGGCTCGACCCCTGGCAACGGCGCGGCGACGATGAGGCGACGGTCGCTGCGGTACAGGTTGATGGGCACGTGGGGCTCGCGGAAGACGGCCACGACCTCTCCCCCCTCCTCCACCTCGGCTGCTGGCGACGCCCGCATTGTAGGTGCCCGCCCCGGGGCAGTCAACGCCCGCGCGGCCCATCCTGCGAGCGACCGGCACGGGCTCACGGCAAAACGAAGCCCAGCGCCGGGCCTCTGAAGTCGCCCGGCAGGCAACTTCACGAGGCAGCGCACGCGCTCCGGATCGTGTCCCTGGAAGCCGTCGCTGGCACCCCGTGCGGGGCGAGTCCGTAGCTCAGGCGTCCGGGGGCCGCCAGCGCCAGAAGTGGTCCACCGGGCCGCGGCCCCGGCCGACCGGGTAGGCGCGGCGCAGGGCCTCGGTCAGGTACTCCTTCGCCCTCGCCACCGCCTCCGGCACCTCCAGGCCGCAGGCCAGGCCGGCGGCGATGGCCGAGGCGAAGGTGCAGCCGGTGCCATGGGTGCTGGCCGTCTCGACGCGAGGGGCAGCGAGCCGCTGGAAGGTGCCCCGCCAGTAGAGCAGGTCCACCGCCTCCGGGCCCGGCCGGTGGCCGCCCTTCACCACCACCGCCTCCGCACCCCAGGAAGCGATCTGCCGGGCGGCGGCCTCCAGGTCCTCTTCCGATTCCAGGGAGCGGCCCACCAACACCTCGGCCTCGGGCAGGTTGGGCGTGACCACCGTGGCCAGAGGCAGGAGCTGATGGCGCAAGGCATCGACTGCGTCGGCCCGCAACAGGGGATCGCCGCTCTTGGCCACCATCACGGGGTCCACCACCAGGTTGCGAAGGCCATGGCGCTGCACGCGCTCCGCCACCACGGCGATGATCTCGGCGCTGGCCAGCATGCCGGTCTTGACGGCGTCAGCGCCCATATCCTCCGCGATGGCATCGATCTGGGCCGCCACCATGTCCGCGGGCAGCTCGAAGACGGCCGTCACCCCCAGGGTGTTCTGGGCAGTGACGGCGGTGATGGCCGAGACTCCGTAGACCCCCAACGCGGCAAAGGTCTTGAGATCGGCCTGAATGCCGGCCCCGGCGCCCGAGTCGGAGCCGGCGACAGTCATCACCACGGGTACTCTGCCCATCGCAAGGTCACCTTATGGCACGAGGATAGCCGGTTCAAGGGGGCAGGTGGCCCAGGCGTAGCCCTGTCTATATAATGGCCAGCAGAGGTGACGGCAGTGCGCGCCCAGATCAGGGTGCAGTCCCGCCAGCGCGAGTGCCTGGAGGACATCACCGGGCAGGTGCGAGAAGCCGTGCGCCGCAGCGGAATCGCCGAAGGTCTCTGCCACCTGTACGTGCCCCACACCACCGCCGGCATCGTCATCAACGAGAACGCCGATCCCGACGTCCCGCGGGACATCCTGGAGCGGTTACGGGCGCTGGTCCCGCCCGATGCGTCCTACCGCCACTACGAAGGCAACGCCGATGCCCACATCAAGGCGAGCCTGGTTGGCCAGTGGGCGCTGGTCCCCGTGGCCGCGGGGGAGCTGGCCCTGGGACGGTGGCAGGGCATCTTCCTGGCCGAGTTCGACGGGCCGAGGGAGCGAACGGTGGTCGTCACCGTCCTGCCCTCGGCCGCCTGGCCACAAACGGGGGGAGAAGGCCCATGACCTTGCAGCCCCAGGTCGAAGAGGCCATAGACGAGGCGGCCCGAATCGTGCTGAGCTCCCGCCACGTGGTGGCCCTGGTGGGAGCGGGACTCTCGGTGGAATCGGGCATCCCACCCTTCCGCGGCCCGGGCGGCCTGTGGACGAAGTACGGCGAGCCCGACATGCTGGGCTACCAGCGGTTCCTCCAGGACCCGCTGGGATGGTGGCAGGAGCGCCTGTCGCCTGCCGCCGGCTACAGGGAGCTGGCGGAGGCGCTGGCCCGGGCCCGCCCCAACCCTGGTCACTACGCCCTGAAGGAGATGGAGGACCTGGGCTTCCTTCACCACGTCATCACCCAGAACATCGATAACCTCCATGCGGAGGCAGGCAGCCGGAACGTGACCGAGATCCACGGCAACCGCACCAAGCTGCGCTGCATCGAATGTTGTGCCCGCTGGCACAGCGACCAGTTCCCCATCGACGAGCTACCGCCACGCTGCCCTCACTGCGGAGGGCTGGTGAAGTCCGATACGGTGATGTTCGGCGAGCCCATCCCCCGCGATGCCCTGGAAGAGTGCATCCGCCAGGCAGCCATGTGCGATTGCATGCTGCTCATCGGCACATCGGGGGTGGTCTACCCCGCGGCAGGTTTCCCTGTAGATGTGAAGATGCAGGGCGGCCGTCTCATCGAGTTCAACCCCGACGAGACGGCCCTGACGGAGCTGTGCGATGTGGTGGTGCGCGCCCCGTCAGGCGTGGCGCTGCCCCGGCTGGTCCAGAGGCTCAAGGAGCTTTCGGCCCGATAGGACAGAGCACAGGGGGTCGGAGATGGAGCAGGCGCTCTCGGGCATAACGGTGCTGGACCTGACCTTCTGGCAGCAGGGCCCCATGAGTACGGCCCTGCTGGCCGATTTCGGTGCCAACGTCATCAAGGTAGAGGCCCCGGACAGGCTGGATCCTGGCCGCACGCTGGTGCGCTACGCCCCCCGCCCCGACGCGCCCAACGCTTACTTCGAGACCCATAACCGCAACAAGCGGGGGCTGGTGCTCGACCTGCGCCGGGAGAAAGGGCGCCAGGTCTTCTACCGGCTGGTGGAAAAGGCCGACGTGGTGGTCCAGAACTACCGGCCGGGGGTGGCGCAACGGCTGGGGATCGACTACGAGACGCTGCGGCCGATCAATCCTGGCCTGGTCTACGCCTGTGCCTCTGGGTACGGGCTCAAGGGCCCCGAGGCCGCTCAGCCTGCCCTCGACCCGCTGCTGCAGGCCCGCGGCGGCATCATGAGCGTCACCGGCGAGCCCGACAGCCCTCCCTCCCGCACCGTCAATGGGCTGGTGGACCAGGTGGGCGCCTTCCTCCTGGCCCTGGGAGTGATGATGGCCCTTTTCCACCGCCAGCGCACGGGCGAGGGGCAAATGGTGGACGGCTCGCTGCTGCAGGCGTCCATCGCCGTCCAGGCCTGGAACATCAACACTTACCTGCTGACGGGCACGTACAGCGGCCAGCCCATCCCGCGCCTGCCACGTCGGCTAACGAGCCCACTGTGGAACCACTACCGCTGCGGCGACGGGCGCTGGCTGATGCTGGGCATGGCCCAGATAGGGCGCTACTGGCCTCGCTTCCGCCAGTTCATGCACGAGGTCACCGGCACCCTCCTCTCGCCGGAGGAGCTGACCGTCGACTGGATGCGCTTCCACCCCACGGAGCTGATGGGCCTCATCGACCAGCTGGACCAGCTCTTCGCCACGAGACCGGCCCGCGAGTGGGTCCAGCTCATGCGCCAGCACGACCTGGTGTGCGACGTGGTCCAGGACTACAGCGAGGTGGCCGAAGACCCCCAGGTGCTGGCCAACGACATGATCGTGGAATTCCAGCACCCCGTCCATGGCCCTATCCGTATGGTGCACACGGGCATCAACCTGAGCCGGACGCCGCCCAGCATCCGGCGACCGGCGCCGGAGTTCGGCCAGCACACGGAGGAGGTGCTCCTGGAATTCGGCTTCACCTGGGAGGAAATCGAGTCCCTCAAGCGTGAGGGAGTGGTGGGACCGAGAGCGGACGTCTGAGGCCAGCCTTACGGCGCCGGGGGCGGGGTCACTCCCCGCCCTCTTCTGCTTCCATGAGCTGGCGCAGGCGCCGCAACGCCCGGAAGATGATCAGGCGGACGTTGCCCTCGCTGGTGCCGAGCACCTCGGCGATCTCGCGGCTGGAGAGGCCGCCATCGAAGCGCAGGGCCAGGGCCTCCTGTTCCCGCGGCGAGAGGCGGGCGAGGAGCCTCAGCAGCCTCTCCGCCTCGTCCTGACGTATGATTTCTTCCTCGGGCGAAGGCGCCATATCGGCCCAGCCTTCGACAGGCGAGTCCTCCAGGGGCAAACAGGTACGAGCGCGGGCGCGCATGTGGCTGACCATGACGTTGTGGGCGATGGAGAACAGCCAGCCGCCCACTGCGCCTTGGTCGCGCAGCGTGCCCCAACGCAGGTAGGCCTGCTTGAAGGTCTCGGCCACCACGTCCTCAGCCAGGTCGCGGTCGCGCAGGCGGCTGGTGGCGTAGGACATGAGCCGAGGGAAGTACTCCTCAAAGATGGCGCTGAACAGCTCGTGGTCGGGGCAGGTGGCGTCGACCTCGACCTGAGGGGCCCCTCTTCTTCTGACCATACCTGCGAGCAAGCCTCCGCTATCGCTTCGTAACTGGCCCCTTTCCGCCATCGTCTAACCCTGGAAGGTGACTTCCCGTTCGGGAAATGGCCTTCCAGCAAGTTTTTTCCGGAATAGTTAGGCCAGATTGATGACACCAGAATCATGCTTCTAGCATTAGCCTGTCAACACTCGCTACGGGCCACGATAGGCGTAGTTTTCCAGATGTTATCCACAGCCTTCCACATTGCTGCAGGCCACGTCCGCCCCTCGTCGGAGGCGAGGTGACGCCTTGGCCCGCCGCTGGCGCCTGCTCAGCAACCACGGGCTCGTGCTTGCCTACATCCTGCGCCATCCCGATGCCACCCTACGGCAGATGGCCTTTGCCAGCGGCCTCACCGAGCGGGCCATCTACCAGATCGTGGCCGACCTGGAGCGGGCCGGCCTCATCGTCAAGCAGAGACAGGGCCGCCGCAACGTGTATATGGTGGACAGGGACAGGCTGCTGGCCCACGACCTCCTCCCCGAACTGACGCTCGAGCGCTTCCTGGCCGACCTGGCCGCGGCCGCCCTGCCCGCCGCCCAGGGGCAAGAGGCAGCGCCAGCCACCACCGAGGAGGCGGTCCCCGAGGAGTCGCCTCCCGACGGCCCTTCAGCCTAGGCGGGCCGGTGCAATGCCGTAACGCTGGCACCCGCCCACGAACACGTACTCCACCACCCCCCAACCCTCCAGACCGTCGCCCCGGAACCGGCAGAGCTGGTCGTAGCCGAAGGCCGCGGCCTCCGCCTGGGCCAGCGCTTCGGCGTCCCCTTCGTCCCAGACAGCAGGCTGGCGGCCCAGGTAGATGCTGGCCGCCTCTTCGGCCACGAGCGATATCTCTTCGCCATCCTCCAGCGCCAGCGAGAGCCGGGCCCGGCGCGGACGACGAGTGCCCGGCCACAGCTCCAGCTCATGCGCCAGCGAGAGCAAGCGCCGCGCCTGGCCGGACTCGGGCACCAGGGCGCCGTCGCAGTATACCGGGTCGCCCAGCGCCGTCTCCCACAGCCAGGCAGTCAGGCAGCCGTCCCGGAACTGCGCCGACACCCATATCCACATGTCCACCAGGGGCATGTTGCGGATACCCCAAGAGCGGTCGCGCATGCCGGCGAGGCCCTGCAACGGCGTCCCCTCCACCTGCAGGCCGCCGGCGTAACGCCCGGCCTGGGTATAGTGGCACTGATGGACCACCGTGTGCTCCCCCTTGCGCCACTCGATGGGCGAGAACTGGAAGGGCGGACAGCGCCCTTCGAACACCAGGTGCCCGGAAACGGGGCTCGCCGGGGGAGCGAGTTCCAGGCGCCAGGCACGTAGCGGCTCCATCACAGCGAAAGAAAGCCCGCCGGCCGCCATCTCCTCCCGGTCGCCAGCCAGGGGCCGGGAGACGAAGTGGCTGTAGTGCCGGCCGCGGTGTACGGCCAGCAGGTACCCCTCCATGACGCCGCGGTTGGGAAACGCACCCAGGCCCGTAATGGCCAGGAACTCGCCCCGGTCGTCGTGCAGGTTGAAGTAGAAGCGGTCTTGCCAGTGCGGGTCTGGGGATGATACCTGGGCCAGGGGTGCCACCGCCTGGTGGACAAGGTATTCGTCCATCCTGCCCAACATGGCCATGCCTCGCCGTGCGTTTGCGGGCATAATAACAGGGGGCGGGGAGGTGTTGAAGCCCCGCCAAGGAGGGTAAGGAGATGGACTTCTGGAGCAGGCTGGGCATACCCATGGGCCCAGGACCGCGCATCGCCCTGGTGGAGGTGCACGGCCCTATCATGCAGGGCGCCCGCGTGGCCGAGACGGTCAGGCTCCTGCGCGGCCTGGAGGACAACGAGCGCGTGCGGGCGGTAGTCCTGGACGTGGACTCTCCGGGAGGTTCGGCCGCCCTCTCCGACCTGATCCACCGGGCCGTACTGCGGCTGGGCCGCTCCAAGCCGGTGGTGGCCCACGTCCGCTCTCAGGCGCTCTCGGGCGGCTACGTGGTGGCCTGCGCCGCCCGCCGCATCGTTGCCCCGCCCACTGCTCTGGTGGGGTCCATCGGCGTCATCATCGCTCGCCCCGTGGTGCGCGAACTGCTGGAGAGGCTGGGCGTGAAGATGTTCGTCAGCCGGGTGGGCGAGCACAAGGACATGATGCAGCCCTGGCGCGAGCCCACCCCGGAGGAAGCAGAGAAGATCGCCTCCCTCCGCGACGAATACTACCAGTGGTTCATATCGCTGGTGGCCGAGCGCCGGGGCCTGCCCGAGGAGACGGTGCGCTCCTATGCCACCGGCGAGTTCTTCACCGCTGCCAAGGCCCGCCAGATGGGGCTGGTGGACGAGCTCGGCGACCTGGAAACGGCCCTGGACATGGCCTCGGAGATGGGCCGGGCGCCCCGGCAAGTCGTCTACGTGCGGCCGCGCCGCCCCCTCCTGGAAAGGCTCATGGCGCCCGTGGGCCGCTCCCTGGCCGAGACCGTGCTCGGGGAGCTGGACGCCCGCCTGGGCCTGCAGGTCCTCTACCGCTAGTCCACCAGCCGCGCCCGCCGGATGAGGGGCGCGTTCAGGGCCACGATGACGGTGGAGAGGCTCATGAGCAAGGCACCGACGGCCGGGCTCAGCACCACGCCCAGCCGGGCAGCGACGCCGGCCGCCAGGGGCACAGCTACCACGTTGTAGCCGCTGGCCCAGAGCAGGTTCTGGAACATCTTGCCGTAGGTAGCCCTGGACAGGCGCAGCACTCGCACGACGTCCAGGGGGTCGCTCTCCACCAGGACAACGTCGGCGGACTCGATGGCCACGTTGGTGCCAGCCCCGATGGCCACGCCGAGGTCGGCCTCCAGCAGGGCGGGGGCATCGTTGATGCCGTCACCTACGAAGGCCACCAACCCCCGCTCCTTCAACTGGCGCACCACCTGCGCCTTGTCACCTGGCAGGACGCGCGCGTAGAAGGACCCGATGCCGACCTCGCGTGCCACTTCCCTGGCCACTGCCTCCGCGTCGCCGGTGAGCATGACCACCTCCACGCCCATGGCCATTAACTGCTCTACCGCCCGACGGGCGCTCTCGCGCACACGGTCGGCCAGGGCGAAGGCTGCCAGCGCCCGCTCTTCGTCCATGAGCAGCACAGCGCTGGCACCCGTCTCGTCGGCATCGCTCAGGGCTGTCTGCACCCCGTCCAGGGCGATGCCCAGCTCCGCGGCCCATTCGGGGCGACCCACGCGGTACAGCCGGCCGTCCACCTTCCCCTCCACGCCTCGCCCGGGCACGGCGCGGAAGTCAGCCACCTGGCGCAGCGGCAGGCCCCGCTCTCTGGCCGCGTCCACCACGGCCTCCCCCAGGGGATGCTCCGACAACCCCTCCAGGGCAGCAGCGATGGCCAGCGCCTCTCCCTCGTCCAGGCCGGCAGCCTGGACGGCGCGCAGGACGAAGCGCCCTTCGGTCAGGGTGCCCGTCTTGTCGAAGGCGACAGTACGTACGTCCCGCGCTCGCTCGAAGGCCTCCCGTGTGCGGATGAGGATGCCGTTGCGGGCGGCCAGGGCGCTGGCATTCACCACCACCAGGGGAACGGCAAGGCCCAGGGCGTGGGGGCAGGCGATGACCAGGACCGTCACCGCCCGTTCCACTGCCTCGGTGGCGTCGGACAGGAACAGCCAGGCGGTCAGGCTCACGGCCCCTACCATCACGGCGACGAGGGTGAGGAGGGAAGCGGCCCGGTCGGCCAGGGTCTGGTAGCGGCTGGGGGACGCCTGGGCCTCCCGCACCAGCCGGATCATCTGCCCCAGGGCCGTCTCCTCGCCCGTCTTCTCCACCCGCACGCGCAGCGCGCCCTCGTTGTTGACCGCCCCTGCCGCCACGGCGGAGCCTGGCCCCTTCGGCACAGGCCGCGACTCGCCCGTCAGAAAGGCCTCGTTCATGCTGGACGAGCCGTCCACCACCGTGCCGTCGGCCGGCACCTGCTCTCCTGGCCTCACCAGGACGATGTCGCCGGGCTGCAGTTCGCTGACGGCCACGTCCTCCATCCGCCCATCGCGCAGGCGATGGGCCAAAGGTGGCATGAGGGAGGCAAGGTGTTCCAGGGCACGCCCCGCCCCCTGCACAGAGAGCATTTCCAACCAGTGGCCGAGAAGCATCACTACGATCAGGGTGGCCAGCTCCCAGTAGAAGCCGCGCTGGGCCACGCCGAAGCTTGTGGCCAGGCTGTAGGCATAGGCGGCGGTAGTAGCCATCGCCACCAGGGTCATCATTCCGGGCGTGCGCGCCCGCAGCTCGCGCAGGGCGCCCACCAGGAAGGGGCCGGCGCCGTAGAAGTAGATGATGGACCCCAGCACGGGCTCCACCCAATCGCTGCCGGGGAAGTCGGCGGGGCCGAAGCCGAACCAGCCACGCACGTCCTCCGACACGAAGAGGACGGGAACGGTCAGGACGAGGCAGACGAAGAAGCGGTCGCGGAACATCTCCGGGCGGTGGCCGGCGTGACGGTCGTGGACTCGCTCCCCTCGGTGAGGGGCTGCGGCCGGCGGGTGCTCGCCGTGGCCGCCGTGGCTCGATGCTGTGTGGTGGCCTCGATGCGCCTCCACGACCCATCCGCCCGGAGACCGGACGGTATTAACAGTTTATCAGGCCCGCGTCTCACGCGAGGCCCCCGGGGCTGGCCCCTGCCCCTGCCATGACTGCGAGCGTGCGCCCGCAGCTGGCGGACGCGCTACTGGACGAAGACGGTGTCGATGGCGGCCGAGGCGTCGAAGAAGAACTGCAGCGACTGGTTGAACCGGTAGAAGGCGTCGCGGCGCAGGCCGTCGTGGGAACGGGCGAAGCCCTCCGGGTCCTCCAGGTCGAGGGTGTTCAGGGTGTGGTGGAGGTCGGCCTTGCCGTTGGCCCGGATGTTCTGGAGCATCTCCTTCCAGCGGGCGTAGGGGGCCTCCAGCCAGAAGTCGCAGTCCTCCACCTCGTCCTCGGTGGCCTCGCGCACGTCGGCCACCTCGAAGGCCTCGAAGGTCACCACGTAATACTTCTGCAGGTCGGGTATCTTGATGCCCATGGTGGTGTCGCAGGTGCCGATGCGCCGGTAGGCCTCCTGCCCGTTGACGATGTCCTTGAGCGCCTGGAACCACTCCAGCGACGGGAAGGTGGCGCGGATGGTGGTCGTCTCCTGGGCCATAGCCTGCCTCCTGGTTGCGAAATGGCCTGCATCCCGGCCGGCGCGACCACGCCGGCGCCTGCCTCCATTGTACGCCCCCGGCCAGGGGCAGCGCGTGCCTAACGGGCCGCAGCCGGCGCCGGTGCCCACTGGCGCAAGTAGGGGAAGAGCCGGTCGCGGCGCTCGGGCAGGCCCGCCGCCTCCAGCCGGCGCAGGTAGTCGCGTAGCCACCGGCGCCGGAAGTAGTTCAGGAGGGCCCAGCCCCGCTTCAGCTCCTCCTCACCCAGCCCACCTCCCAGGAGCACTATGAGCGCCTCCTGGAGGGTGGGGTCCTTGTCGTCCTCGTAGGCGAAGAGAGACTCGGCACGCTGCAGGCAGGTGTGCACCTCCTCGCGGTTCTCGGGCTTGCGCATCAGGAAGTACTGCAGGTGTTTGACGCCGTACGCCGTCTGGCGGGCCAGGTCCTGCATGGCCAGGCGAAAGATGAGGGCGTCGCCCTCGCTGCCAGCGGCGTAGTAGCCCACCTGGCACAGGTGCAGGACGTAGCTGCTGTTGAAGATGAACAGCAGGGTCGCGGCCTCGGTCCAGCGCCTCGCGTCCTTGATGACCCGCAGGTAATAGCCCGGGCTCTGCCTGCCCATGCCGATGCCGTTCAGGTAGGCCCGCTTGCGGAAGACATCGAAATGGCGGGCGTAGTCGAACCCGGCCGTGGCCATGTACACCTTAACCTCGTGGTAGCCGTAGGACATCTCCTTCAGCCAACGGCCGATGACGTCGGAGCAGACCAGCGCGTTCTGGCACAGGTAGGTGCAAAGCTGGGCCAATGCGCGCTCCTGAACCTCGGGCAGCGCGGCGATATCGTCCCACGGGATGGCCGTTGCCGGCTTCCACTGGCGCTGGATGGCCTCCTCGTAGAGGTCGGCGGCGTTGTCAGCCCACAGCTCTGCCTTCTCGTAGATGGTGTAGCCCATGGGCGGCGCGCCCGGGTTGTGATAGGCCCCCCTGGGCATCTCTGTCTGGTAAGGCCAGTAGTCGGGCACATCGCCGTAGGTGCCCACGTTGAGGGAGCCCAGGGTGAGGCCCTTCTTGCCCGGCCTCACCCGCACTCCCCACTCAGTGCGCACGTTCATCCACGGCAGCTCGGTACGGCGCTGCCGGCCCTCGCCCCCCTCTCGCTGCCGCTCCTGAGAGCGCTCCCTGATGATGACCAGCCGTTCGGCCTGGTCGAAGCGGAGGCCAGCATCCAGCATGGCCCGCACCTCGCTCAGACGGAAGCCTGCCCTGAGGGCGCGCTGCACCAGCCCCGCCGGCCAGCGGCGCTTGCGGGCCATCTGGGTGATCTCCTCCGGTACCTCCACCTCTTCCCCGGCGCGGAGGCGCTCCTGCTGGGCGAGGAACTCCTCCGCCTCCTGCGGGCTAATGCCGCGCAAGAGCTGGGCGCGGACGGCGCCGGGCGAAAAGCCGAGGGCGAGGGCCCGCCGCACCAGGTCCAGCGGAAAGTCTCTCTCCTGGGCCAGGCGTGCTAGCTCTTCCGGCACCTCCGTGGTCTGCTGGCTCATGTGTATCTCCTCCAGGGTCTCGGGCGGGGGCCGCCGGGCCCCGCCGACGGTGGCCACGTGCCGCCGCGGTCTAGGTCTCGATGAAGGCGCGCAGGACGGGGTTCATCCGATAGCGCCGCTCGGGCAGGCCCGCCACCTCAAGGCGGTGCAGGTACTCCAGCACCTGGCGGCGGCGCAGGTTCATGAGGAAGTCGAACCCCTTGTCGATGTTCTTGCGGCCCCCTCCCGCCAGCACCATGATGGCCTCGTCAAACAGGGGCGCGTTAGCCGAAGCACCCGACTGCATGTCCAGGGACAGGGGACCCTCGATCTTGTCCAGGTAGTAATGGATCTCCTCGCGCCGCCAGGGCTGCGTCTCCAGGATATGCTTCAGGTGCATAACGCCGAAGGCGATATGGCGCGACTCGTCCTGGGCGCAGAGGCGGAAGATGGCCTTTTCGGCCTCGTTGTAGGCCAGGGCCTCGCCGGAGCGGAAGAGCGTCTGCACCAGCGCCTCGGCGAAGACGTGCATGATGGCCGAGAACTCGCTGAAGTCCTGGCACTCCAGGATGATGCGCAGTCCCCCGCCGCCGCTCTCCTGCAGCAGGCCGCCCCCGTTGGCAAGGGCCCGCTTGCGGAACACGTCCAGGTGGCGGGCTTCGTCCATGATCTGGGTGAGGAGGAAGAGCTTGACCTCGTACCACTCGGGGTTGATGCGCTCCAGCCACTGTCCGGGGGTATCGCCGGCGATGAACTCGACCTCGGTCAGGAAGGTGGCGAACTGGCACCAGGCCCGCTCGACGTCGTCGGGTAGCGGCCTCAGGGTATGCCAGGGGATATCGGTAGCCGAGGACCACTGCCGCTGAACGGCCTCCTCGTAGAGCAGGCGGACGTTGTCGGACCAGGTCTCGTGGCGCAGGGGGTAGTACAGGTGGTGGCGGGCAGCAGCGGGGTGGCGCTCGGCCCCGCGCGGCCGGGCCGTGTAGTCGTCGGAGGCGTCCGGCAGGTCCTGGCCGGCCTCGAGGGTGTCCAGGGTCAGGCCCTTGCGGCCGGGCCGGAGACGGGTGGCTTCCACCCGCGCGCGGTCTTCAGGCCGGAGCCAGCTCAGGTCGAGCTCGGGCAGGTCTTCCTGAGTGGTGAGCTGGTGGAGCATGTCCTGGTCGATGGCCATAGCCTGCGCCCCCTTTTGCACCCTCGCGGGTAACCTTAGCGCCTGCTCAGATTAGCTCTGCCTAGATTATACGCGCCGCTGGGCCCGTGTCAAGCGCCCCGCAGGTATCCCGACCAACGAGTGGCGCGCGTGGCAGCGTGCGCAGCCTGCCGGACGAAGGAGGCGACGGGCACCCTATCGATATCTCGCGAAACCTGTTGCATGGTCAGCCCTCGCTCGCTAAAATGATGGCATCAGTAACTACTCGAAAAGGGGCGGAGATGAAGGTACGGACCTGGCTGTTCATGGCTATAGTCACGGTCGCAGTGCTCGGCCTCGGGCTGACGAGCCGCGCTAGCGGCGAGCCGCCAACGCCGGAGCCGCCTCTGCCGCTGGCAGCCTCCGATGTCGAGAAGCCACCGCCTGGCCTACAGACATCCCTGTACCGTCGTTGGCGCCTGGCCACAGAGGTCCCGGCAGTGCCGGCAGCCGACGCGTCCGTATCCGCCCAGTATCTGTCGCCTGTGCAGGTAGAAATCCTAGCCGCGAAGGACAAGGTGGCCGAGGCCATCGCTGCCGTGGAAAGGCAAGGCGGCAGTATTCAGCTCACCTTCGAGAACCTCATCCAGGCCGTGGTGCCTCCCCAGACGCTACTTGGGCTGTCGCAGGAGCCGTCCATCCTGGCGGTACGCGAGCCGGCGCGCCTCGAGCCGCTGGTGACGACGGAAGGGGCAGGCGTCGTAGGCACGGCCGCCTGGCACCAGGCGGGGATCACTGGCCAGGGCGTCAAGGTAGGTGTGATCGACAGTTTCGCCGGCTACCAGACGTTGCTGGGGACAGAACTCCCCCCAGTGAGCAGAGTATCGTACCGCAACTTTACTACGTCCCCAGGGGCTAGCGAGCATGGCACGGCGGTGGCTGAAATAATCTATGACGTGGCACCCGGTGTGCACCTGTACCTCGCTGAGACCCGTACCGCCCTTGAATTTGGCCAAGCAGTGGACTGGCTGATTTCCCAGGGTGTCTCCGTCGTCAATTTCTCGGGCGGTTTTCCGTTCGGCCCACCATATGGAAGCTCTGGGTCTTACCCTGATCCAGTCGGTGCAGCGGTCGATCGCGCCGCCCAGGCAGGTCTCCTGTGGATAAATGCGGCTGGCAACCATGCGCAACGCCACTGGTCGGGCCTGTGGTCGGACCCTGACCAAGACCGGTACTTGAATTTTGCTCCCGGCAGAGAGCTCAACGGCGCTCTACTTTTGCTGGGTTTCGCCCCAGCCGGCACCGCATTCGTCCTGACATGGGACGACCCCTGGGGAGGCGCGTGCAACGACTACGACTTCGAGCTATATTATGTGGACCTTTTCCTAGGATGGATGCCCCTGGGCTTCAGCTACGACCGTCAGATGTGCGGGCCGGCCGACATACCTCGCGAGATCGTGACCGTGCCGTCGCACGTGATCCCCGCCGATGGCAACCTATACCTGGCCGTGCGACGTGCGCCCACCGCCCAGCCCAAGCGTTTGCGGATCGTGGCTGACCACGTAGCCGTAGCGCGGCTGGAATTTTCCGTGGCTCAAGGGAGCGTGCTGCCACCCGCCGACCGCCCCTCCGCCTTCTCCGTAGGGGCGGTGGCCTGGAACAGTCCCAACGTCATCGAGCCTTATTCTTCCCAGGGGCCCACATGGGATGGTCGGACCAAGCCTGACATCGTGGCCCCTGCCAGGGTGTCGACAGCGTCTTACGGCCCCCAGGGCTTTCCTGGCACTTCGGCAGCGGCGCCGCACGTGGCCGGGGCCGCGGCCCTGGTCAAACAGGCGAACCCTTCTTGGGGCCCGACTCAGATCAGGCAGTTCCTCGAGTCCAGAGCGGTGGACCTCGGCGCGCCAGGGAAGGACAATGTCTTCGGTGCGGGCAGGCTATCCCTGGGACAGCCGGGCACAAGCCCCACTCCTACTCCGAGCCCGACCCCGAGCCCCACACCGCCTCCGCCGACACCCACAGCGCCGCCATCCCCGCCAGCCCTGGTCTCCATACAGCCTCATGACCTGCAGCGGGCCAGAGTCACCTGGTTCCAGCCCCAGGGCGTGACCTTCTACCGCCTGTGCGCCGACTTTAGCTTCCAGTTCGACTCGCCGTTCATGAGCTGCCGCGACATCCCTGCCGGTGAGGCGCCCGGGGAGCTATTCGTCGGTGTGCCGTGGTGGGACCTGGGCGTGGTGTACTACCGGCTCCAGGCCTGTAACCAATTGGGCTGTTCGCCGCAGGTGCGGGCCGGGGCAGTGGCCCGGCGGATCTGGCCCGGCCAGAACGACTGGAACTTTTACATGACAGCCATCGACACGTTCGGCTTCAGCAAGGTGGCTGCCATGAATGCCAGCCCCGTGGCGGGCAAGGTTTCCGACCTGGCCGTATGGGACGGCCTGGCAGGCTTGGGCGGAGTGATAGTCAACGCCTGCCGCAACGTGGCGCCGGGCGGCACGTGCGGC
>BEIA01000009.1 GCA_002898715.1 bacterium HR24
GGGCCAGCTCGGGCGGCACGCCCATGGCCTTCAGCACGTGCGAGGGCTCCAGCGAGCCGGAGGTGCAGGCGGAGCCGCTGGAGGCGGCAACCCCCTCCAGGTCCAGGGCCATGAGCACCGCCTCCCCCTCCACGCCCTCGATGCAGAAGGAAGCGATGTGGGCCGCTCGCCGCTCGGGATCCCTCGGCCCGGTGATGTGCACCCCGGGGACGCGCTTGGGCAGCTCCGCCAGCAGACGGTCGCGCAAGGCCCGGTAGCGAGTGACCCGCTCCTCCTGCTCGGCCAGGGCCAGCTCCAGCGCTTTGGCCATCCCCACTATGCCGGCCACGTTCTCGGTGCCAGCGCGGCGGTTGCGCTCCTGGGAGCCGCCCAGTTGCTGCGGCAGCAGGGGCGTTCGCGAACGGACGTAGAGCGCGCCCACGCCCTTGGGGCCGTAGAACTTGTGGGCGCCGATGGTCATCATATCTACGCCCAGGCGGTCCACGTTCAGGTCGAGGATGCCCACCGCCTGCACGGCATCGGTGTGGAAGACGGCGCGGGGGTTGCGCGCCTTGACGATGCGTGCCGCTTCGGCCACGGGCTCGACGGTCCCTACCTCGTTGTTGACGTACATGATGGACACCAGCACGGTATCCGGCCCCACCGCCCGCTCGAGGGCCTCCAGGTCGACGAATCCCTCTCCGTCGACCGGCAGATAGGTGACGCGGAAGCCCTCCTTCTCCAGGCGCTCGGCGGGATGGAGCACAGCGTGATGCTCGATGGCCGACACGACGATATGGTCGCCCCGCTCCCGCATGGCCTGGGCCACACCGCGCAGGGCCAGGTTGTTGGCCTCGGTAGCGCAAGAGGTGAAGATGACCTCCTGGGGCCGGCAGCCCAGGGCCTGGGCCACGGTGCGCCGGGCCCACTCCAGCCCCTTGCGCGCCTCCTGCGCCTCCAGGTACACGCTGGAGGGGTTCCCCCAGTGCTGGGAGAGGTAAGGGAGCATGGCTTCCAGCACGCGGGGGTCCAGGGGCGTGGTGGCGGCGTGGTCGAGATAGGTCCGCCGCATATTCTCCACCACCTTGCACCCTAACACGGCCCCCCAGGGCGGTCAAGGACACCCGCGCTTGCCTCGTAAAGGGGCCTGAACGCAGGCCTGCAGCGCCGCTCCCCCTCCTTCTTTCCTCTACGCAGGCACGAAGTGGGTGCTGGTCACGAGAGCCACCAGCCGCCCCGTCTCCACGCTGCTCACCCGCGTGTGCACCACTACCAGGGTGCGTCCGCGGTGAACGACCTCGCTCTCGGCGCGCAGGCGTCCATCGTCCACGTTGCCGACCAGTTGCACGCTGAGGTCGATGGCCAAGGGGAAGCGTTCCGGCTGGCCGGGCCGGTTGATGGCCGCCAGGGCGGCGCCGGTGGCTATGGTATCGGCCAGGGCGACGATGGCACCGGCGTGGACGGCCCCGATGGGCGCGCGCACGCCGTCGCGCACCGGCAGCTCCCCTACTGCCCGTCCGGGCGCTATCTCCACCAGGCGTATGTCCAGCGAGTTCATGAGGGTGGTGCGCCAGTTGCGCTGCACCCAGGCCCTGATGGTCTCCTCGTCGTCCGTCTCCGGCCAGATGTCCCGACTGCGCTCCATGTCCCCTCCCCGTCGGTTGCGGGTAGCCCCATGATAGATAGGCCCGGCCGTCCTGGCCATCCCTCCGCCGGCAGCCGCCCTTTTGACCGGCGGCAACGGGCATGTTACAATGCAGGCGCCGGTGGGGGCCGGGGCTTGCACGGCGAAAGCGCCTTTCCTTTCCTCCCTGTCCAGTGTGCCCGTGCCTCTTTGCCCCCGCGGCGGTGCCCAAGGGGCGGATGAGCGACCATAGCGGCTTCCGCGAGAAGTGTGGCGTCTTCGGGGTCTATGCCCCAGGGGAAGACGTAGCCAGGCTCACCTTCTACGGCATCTATGCCCTCCAGCACCGCGGCCAGGAATCGGCCGGCATCGCCACCGCCGACGGACGCACCATCCATCTGCGCCTGGGCATGGGCCTGGTGTCCCAGGTGTTCGACGAGGATGACCTGCGACACCTGCCCGGCTACATCGCCATCGGCCACACGCGCTATTCCACCACCGGCTCCTCTTCCTTGCCCAACGCCCAGCCCATCCTGGTGGAGGGGGCCCACGGTAGCCTGGCGGTGGCCCACAACGGCAACCTTGTGAACGCCGAGGTGCTGCGCTACACCCTAGAGGAGATGGGCTTCCAGTTCCGCACCAGCACCGACACGGAGATCATCGCCCATCTGCTGGCGTCGGCTCCGGGGGCTGACTGGCGCGAGCGGGTGGGCAACGTCATGCGCGTCGCCAAAGGAGCGTACTCGCTGGTGGCCCTGACGCCCGAGGCCCTCATCGCCATGCGCGATCCTTGGGGCATCCGCCCCCTGTGCCTGGGTAGGCTCAACGGCGGCTACGTGGTCGCCTCCGAGACCTGCGCCCTGGATCACCTGGGAGCCGAGCTCGTACGGGAGCTCGGCCCGGGCGAGGCGGCGGTAGTGGACGCCCGGGGCCTGCAGTTGTTCCAGGCCGCGCCCCCCGAGAAGCCCTCCCTGTGCGTGTTCGAGTTCATCTACTTCGCCCGCCCCGACTCCGTCCTGAGAGGCCAGCTCATCTACCCCGTGCGCATGGCTATGGGCCGCCAGTTGGCCAGGGAGCATCCGGTGGAGGCCGACCTGGTCATCGGCGTGCCCGACTCGGCTACTCCGGCCGCCATCGGTTTCTCCCACCAGTCGGGCATCCCCTACGCCGAGGGCCTGGTGAAGAACCGTTACGTGGGGCGGACGTTCATCCAGCCCGACCAGCGCCTGCGCGACATGGGGGTCTACCTCAAGTTCAATCCCCTGCGCGAGGTCATCGACGGCAAGCGGCTGGTGGTGGTGGACGACTCCATCGTCCGCGGGACCACCACCCCCAAGGTGGTGGAGATGCTCAGGCGTGCCGGCGCCAGAGAGGTGCACATGCGCATCTGCTCGCCGCCCATCCGCCACCCCTGCCCCTTCGGCATCGACATGGCCACCCGCTGGGAGCTCATCGCCAACGAGAAATCGGTGGAGGAGATCCGCCGCCACATCGGCGCTGACTCCCTGGGCTACCTGTCCATGGAGGGGCTGATGCAGGCGGTGGGCCAGGCACGGGAGAGCTTCTGCACCGCCTGCTTCAGCGGCGACTACCCCATGCCCGTCCAGCTCCAGATGGACAAGCTGGCCTTTGAGCGCCCCGCCGAGCCCGCCCAGCGCGAGCCGGCCCTGGCCGGCTGGAGCTGGGAACGGGACCGTCGCTAGTCTATGTCGGAGGAGATGACCTACGCCCGCGCTGGCGTGGACCTGGACGCGGCCGGGCGCCTCAAGTCCCGCCTCGCCGAGCTGGTGCGGTCGACGCGCCGACCCGAGGTGCTGGCCGACGTGGGCCCCTTCGCCGGCCTCTTCCGCCTCACGGGCCAACGCGACCCGGTGCTGGTGGCCTCCTGCGACGGCGTCGGCACCAAGGCCCGTTTGGCCGCGCTAACGGGCGCCTACGAGTCCATCGGCCGCGACCTGGTTTCGCTGAACGTGAACGACATCCTCACGATGGGCGCCGAGCCTCTCTTCTTCCTGGACTACATGGCCTCTCACGGCCTGTCCGAGGAGGCGAAGGTGGCCCTGGTGCGGGGCATGGCCGAGGCCTGTCACGAGGCGGGCTGTGCCCTCCTGGGCGGCGAGACAGCCGACATGCCCGACATCTACCGTCCAGGCGACTTCGACCTGGCCGGCTTCGTGGTGGGCGTCGTGGAACGCGACGAGCTGATAGACGGCTCCCGCATCGCGCCGGGCGATGTGCTCCTGGGCCTGCCTTCGAGCGGCCTCCACACCAACGGCTATTCGCTCGTGCGCCGCGTCTTCCGCGTGGGCATCGGCGAGGACGAGGCGGCGGAGCGACGCCGCCTGGAGGAATACGTACCAGAGTTGGGCTGCACACTGGGCGAGGAGCTGCTGCGGCCCCACCGCTGTTACCTGCGCGAGGTGATGGCGGTGCGAAAACTGGTGAAGGGCATCGCCCACGTGACGGGGGGCGGCATCGAGGCCAACCTGGCGCGGATACTGCCGCCCGGGTTGCGGGCGGTGATAGACCGTGGGGCCTGGGAGGTGCCGCCCATCTTCCGCCTGATACAGGAGCGGGGCCGCGTCCCCGACGACGAAATGTGGCGCGTCTTCAACATGGGCATCGGCCTGGTGCTGGTGGCGGAAGAGGGGCAGGCAGCCCAGGTGCAGGCGGGCCTGCCGGGGTACGTGCTGATGGGCGCTGTTCGCCAGGGTTCGGGGTCGGGGGGTTGACAGCTACACGGAACCGTGTAGAATGGGGACAAACGTTCTAAGGGAGGACGCCCTGTGACGACGCAGGTCATCTATACGCGCAGGCGCCTGGGCATCACGGGTAACCCCCCCTACGACGGCGAACCCTTCACGCAGTTCTCTGCCGTCACCCCGGAAACGAAGCTGGAAGACCTTAACCTGAACTGGCGCGAAATGGACCTGCCCGAAAGGGAACGCACGAAACACGTCCACCGTCTGCACCCCTATCTGGGCAAATTCATTCCCCAACTGGTCGAGATCTTTCTGCGCAAATATCGGCCGACGGTAGTGTGCGACCCCTTCTGCGGATCGGGAACAGCCTTGGTCGAGGCTAACGCCTTGGGTATCGAGGCAGTAGGCTGCGATATTTCGCCCTTCAACTGTCTCCTGTCGAGGGTGAAGACAGCCTCGTACGATCTGCCGGTCCTGGAGGCAGAGCTCCACGACATACTCAAGAGGCTTCGGGAGCGGATCAAGGGCGGGCCCCAGCTTTATCTTGAGGAGATGGCTAGCGACTATCTGCGCACATGGTATACGCCTAGGGCGCGTCGCGAGCTGCTGGCCTACCGGGAGCTTATCGATCGGTATCGTTACCAGGACGTTATGAGAGTCATCCTCTCCAGAGCTGCTCGCTCGGCCCGTTTGGCTCCCCATTACGAGCTGGATTTCCCCAAGGTGCCAGTCATGGAGCCTTACTACTGCTACAAGCACCGCCGCATCTGCCAGCCTACCCAGCAGGCCCTCAAGTTCCTGCAACGCTACAGCCTCGATACGCTGCGTCGGATCCAGGAGTTTGCTGCCCTGAAGACCGAGGCGAAGGTCATGATCCTCCTGGGGGATGCACGGGAGGTCGAGTTCCCGCCCTGCGACATGGTGATAACTTCGCCGCCGTATGTTGGTCTCATCGATTACCACGAGCAGCACCGCTACGCCTTTGAACTGTTGGGTCTCGAGGAGCGGCGAGAGGCCGAGATCGGTGCTCCCTGGAAGGGGAACTCGGAGCGTGGAGTGCGAGAGTACATCGACGACATGGTGGCCGCCTTCCGCAATGTGATGCGCGCATTGCCCAAAGATGGCGTCATGGTCGTCATTATCCACGACCGCAGGAACATTTATGATGCCATCGCCGAGCAGCTGAAGGTGAGGACGGAATACCGGCTCAAGCGACACGTCAACCGGCGCACGGGTCGCCGCGCCGATGACTTTTTCGAGGACGTGATAGTGTGGCGCAAGTCATAACCCCTTCAGTAAGAAGTCAAATACTCGATTACTTGAGGGGCTTTATGCAACAGGTTTTGGACAAAGTGAAGCCGGTCTCAAGAGCTGCTGACAGTTTTAGGCCCACGCGTAACTATGACCCTGACGGGGACATCAAGCCTTTCCATGAAGCCTTGGTGCCGGAGGGTGTGCTCAGAACGAGTGACTTTGAACGATCTTTCTCCACTGCCCTGGGAACCACCTTTGAGGAAGTCGCTAAATTGATTGCTCGCCAGCACTATGCGATAGCTGAGCGTGCATACAAATTTGACGTGGTAATCCCACGCGTTGCGCTTGATACGATTGACGGAATAATCTCGGATATCTCTAGCGACGGAATGCTGGGACGGTATCACGATTTTGTACGATCCGTATGCCAAGCTTATCGGGGGGATCTGGTTACGAGACGCCCTATCGTGATCGACCTGTACCTTAAGTCTTTTGAAGGGTACGAATTGTTCTTCGAGATGAAAAGTCCGAAGCCCAACAAGGACCAGGCAGTTGGGTCCGTAAGGAAACTACTGATGGTTCACGGCGTTCGAGGTGCTGGTCCGCCTCATGTGTGCACTTATTACGCAATGGCTTACAACCCGTATGGGGACAACCGCAGTATTTACTCCGAAAATGTCGCAAGGAAATACCTTGACTATGACAACCTGGTACTGATCGGCAAAGAGTTCTGGGATCTCATAGGCGGGCAAGGGGCATATGAGGAGGTGCTTGAGCTATATAGACAAGTGGGGCAGGAATTCAAGGATCACGTCTGGAAGACATTAGCCTCATGATCGCGCTCATTTCTGTTTCGGATAAGCGGGGGGTGAAGGGGCTGGCGTTGGGGCTGGCCGAGCTGGGCTTCGATATCTACTCCACCGGCGGCACCCAGCGCCACCTCCTCGAGACCGGCCTCCCTGTACACTCCATCTCTACCCTCACCGGTTTCCCCGAGATCCTCGACGGCCGCGTCAAGACCCTCCACCCCTTCGTCCACGCCGGCATCCTCGCCCGCCGCGACCGCCCCGAGCACATGGAGGAGCTCCGCCGCAGCGAGATACCCCCCATCGACCTGGTCTGCGTCAACCTTTACCCCTTCGCCGAGACCGCCTCCCGAACCGACGTCTCCCTGGACGATGTCCTGGAGCAGATCGATATCGGCGGGCCGACGCTACTGCGGGCCGCCGCCAAGAACTTCCCCTTCGTCGTCGTCCTGGTGGACCCCGAGGACTACGAGCCCGTGCTGGACATGCTCCGCCAGGGCGAGGTACCCCCGGAAGAGCGACGGCGCCTGGCCGCCAAGGCCTTCCAGCACGTGGCCGCCTACGACACCGTCATCGCCCGCTACCTGCGTGGCGACGAAGAACTCTTCCCCCAGCAGCTCACCATCGGCCTGGAAAAGGCCCTCGACCTGCGCTACGGCGAGAACCCCCACCAGCGGGCTGCCCTTTACCGCGAGACGCGACTGGGCGAGCCGGCGGGAATCGTGGCCGGCCGCCAACTGCACGGCAAGGAGCTCTCTTACAACAACATCATGGACGCCGACGCCGCGTGGCAGACGGTTTGCGACTTCGCCGAGCCCACGGTGGCCATCATCAAGCACGCCAATCCCTGCGGCCTCGCCTCCCGCGACGACCTGGCGGAGGCCTTCCGCCTCGCATTCGAGGGCGACCCCGTCTCCGCCTTCGGGGGAATCGTGGCCGTGAACCGCCCGGTGGACGCCGTCCTGGCCGAGGCCATCCGCGAGGCGAAGCACCCCACAAGTGGCCAGCGCCTCTTCCTGGAGGTGGTGGTGGCGCCCGGCTACGACGACGCGGCGCTGGCCCTTCTGCGCCGCAGCCCCAACCTGCGCATCCTGGAGGTGCCGACGCCCCCGCGGGACGCCCTTACCTACCGGCACGTCTCCGGCGGGCTCCTGGTGCAAGAGCCGGACAGCTACCCGGACGACGACATACAGTTGCAGGTGGTGACCAAGCGCCCGCCTACGGAGGAGGAGCTCCGCGACCTGCGCTTCGCCTGGAAGGCGTGCAAGCACGTCAAGTCCAACGCCATAGTGGTGGCGAAGGACAGGGCGCTGTGGGGGGTGGGGGCAGGCCAGCCCAACCGCGTGCAGAGCGTCCGCCTGGCGGTGGAGGCCGCTGGCAAGCGGGCGCGGGGGGCAGCCCTGGCCTCCGACGCCTTCTTCCCCTTCCCCGACTCGGTGGAGGAGGCAGCCCGGGCAGGCATCACGGCCATCGTGCAGCCCGGCGGCTCACTGCGGGACGAGGAGGTGGTGCGGGCAGCCGACGCCCACGGCCTCGCCATGGTCTTCACCGGCATCCGTCACTTCCGCCACTAGACTTTGGCGCCCATCTGGCCCATCCTGGAGTCTGGCCATGACTACGGTGGACGTGGTCATCCCCGTCTACAACGAGGAACAGGACCTGCCGCGCAACATACCGGTGCTGTACCATTTCCTGCAGTCCGAGGCCTTCCCCTACCGCTGGCGCATCGTCATCGCCGACAATGCCTCCACCGACTCCACCCCGGCCGTCGCTCGGCGACTCTCGGACGAGTTGCCCGGGGTAGAGTACCTGCGCATCGACCGCAAGGGGCGGGGCATCGCCTTGAAGACGGCCTGGGGACAGTCGCAGGCCGACGTGGTCTCGTACATGGACGTGGATCTCTCCACCGACCTGGCCGCCTTCCCTGCCCTAGTGCGTGCCGTGGCCGAAGGCGGCTACCATCTGGCTACGGGCACTCGCCTGGCCCGGGGGGCACAGGTGCGCCGCTCCCTCAAGCGAGAGGTGCTCTCCCGCGGCTATGTGGCCCTGCTCAAGCTGGCGCTGCAGGTGCGCTTCAGCGACGCCCAGTGCGGCTTCAAGGCGGCACGGACCGCCGCCTTCAAGGCGCTGCTCCCCCTACTGCGCAACGATAACTGGTTCTTCGACACCGAACTGCTGGTCATCGCCGAGAGGGCAGGGTACCGCATCGCCGAGGTGCCCGTGCGCTGGGAGGAGGACCACGACAGCCGCGTGAAGGTGCTGCGCACGGTGGCCGAGGACGTGCGGGGCATCGTAAGGCTCATGCGGGAGCGGCCCTGGCTGTCGGCGCCGCCTCCCTCGCCCTAGCCCTCGGGAGGGGCGGGCACGCCCACCCTGGGAGCAGGGGCCAGCCTGCGCAGGGCGTCCAGCATCCCGGAGCGGGCCGCCTCCCTGGCCACCCTCAGGGAGCTGTATATGGCCCGAGCATCGCTGCGTCCGTGGGCAACGAATACCAGCCCGTCCACGCCCAGGAGCGGCCCGGCGCCGTACTCCCGCCAGCTGGTGCGGCGCAGCACGTCCCTCACTGCCGGCGCCAGCACTCCTCCCGCCAGGGCCAGGAAGGGTACGGCCGGCAGCAGCAGAGGCACGGCCAGGGCGTGATAGGAGCGGCCCAGCAGGGCCTCCCGGGCCATGCGCTTCACCAGGTCGATCATCCCCTCCATGGTCTTGATGACCACGTTGCCGGTGAAGCCGTCGGTAACGATGACGTCGGCCACGCCGCGAGTGATGTCCTTCCCCTCCACATTGCCCACGAAGTTGAGGCCAGAGGCCTTCAGCAGCCGATGGGCCTCCTGGGCCAGGGCGTTGCCCTTGGTCTCCTCCTCGCCGATGTTGAGTAGCCCCACCCGGGGCCTCTCCAGCTTCCAGACGCTCTCCAGATAAGCGGCGGCCATCTGGGCCCACTGCACCAGGTAGTGCGGCTTTACGTCGGCGTTGGCACCCACGTCCAGCAGCACCGTCAGCGGGCGGCCGATGGGCATGAGCGCCGCCAGCGTGGGGCGCTCCATTCCCCTGACGCGCCCCAGGTACATGATGGCGGCAGCCATGACCGCGCCGGTGTTGCCGGCGGAGACGAAGGCGTGGGCCCTGTTCTCTTTGAGAAGGCGGAGGCCGACGGCGATGGAGGAGTCACGCTTGCGCCAGGCCGCCCGAGCCGGCTCCTCGTCCATGCCGATGACCTCGGCAGCGGGCACGACCTCCAGCCCGGGGGGGCGCTCGCCCCAGCGGGCCAGCTCCGGCTCGATGGCATCGGGGCGGCCTACCAGGGCCACGCGCACCCCCAGCCGACGGGCAGCCACAACAGCCCCGCGCACGGGCTCCCGGGGGGCGTGGTCGCCGCCCATGGCGTCCAGGGCAATGACGGGCTCGTCCCTCACCGGCCCCACCTCGGCAAGCATATGCTAGTCGCCAGGACCAGGCCCGTCCAGCCGACGGCATACTTGACTTTGTTCATAGGATAACTCCAAAATAGGAGCATCCCCGGCTGCCCGGGGATATGGTTGCAGGAGGTGATAGACCCATGGCCTTGTTCCGTCCCGACCCCACTTTCTACCCGTCGCCGCGGCTGGCCATGCAGGCCCCGCCCGAGTCCCTGGCCTACGTGGCCTTGCTCAAGGTAGGCAACGGCCGTCCCGACGCCCTGGCCGTGGTGGACGTGGACCCCAGGTCGTCCACCTATGGCCAGGTCGTTGACCGGCTGGACCTGCCCAACGTGGGCGACGAGCTGCACCACTTCGGCTGGAACGCCTGCTCCTCTGCCCTTTGCCCGCACATGCCCCATCCCCACCTGGAGCGGCGCTACCTGCTGGTGCCGGGCCTGCGCTCCTCCCGCATCTATGTGGTGGACACGCGGCCCGACCCCGCTAGGCCGCGCATCGTCAAGGCCATCGAGCCCGAGGAAGTGAAAGGGCGCGCCGGTTACTCGCGCCTGCACACCGTCCACTGCGGCCTGGACGGCATCTACATCTCGGCCCTGGGGGGCGCCGATGGCGACGGGCCCGGCGGCATCATGGTGCTGGACCACGACACCTTCGAGGTGCTGGGCCGGTGGGAGATCGATCGCGGCGACCAGTACCTGGCCTACGATTTCTGGTGGCACCTGGCCCACGACGTGGTGGTCACCAGCGAGTGGGCCACCCCCGACCTGTTCGAGCATGGCCTGCGCCTGGAGGACCTGGTGGGACGTCGCTTCGGCCACCGCCTCCACTTCTGGGACGCGCGCCGACGCAAGAAGGTAGCCACCGTCGACTTCGGCGACGAGCACCAGATGGTGCTGGAGCTCCGGCCGGCCCACGACCCCACCAAGACCTACGGCTTCGTCAACGTGGTAGTCAACGTCAACGACCTGTCCAGCTCCATCTGGGTGTGGCACCGCAGCAACGGCTCCTGGGACGCCAGGAAGGTCATCGACATCCCGGCCCAGCCAGCCGACAAGGACAAGCTGCCGCCGGCCCTCCAGGACGTGGGCGCGGTGCCGCCCCTGGTCACCGACATCAACCTGTCCCTGGACGACCGCTTCCTGTACGTCTCCTGCTGGGGCACCGGCGAGCTGCGCCAGTACGACGTCAGCGACCCCTTCAGCCCCAAGCTGGTCTCCACCGTGAAGCTGGGCGGCATCGCCGACCCCGGCGCCCACCCCGCCGGCCACGCCCTCACGGGCGGGCCGCAGATGGTGGAGGTCTCCCGCGACGGCCGCCGCGTCTACGTCACTAACTCCCTCTACAGCTCCTGGGACGGCCAGTTCTACCCGCAGGGCCTCAGAGGGTGGCTGGTGAAGGTAGACGTGGGCGCCGAGGGGGGCATGGAGGTGGACCGCGACTTCTTCGTTGACTTCGGCGAGGCGCGCGCCCACCAGGTGCGGCTGCTGGGCGGCGACGCGTCGTCCGACTCCTTCTGCTATCCGTAGCCGCGCATGGGCGTCTGGGAGCTTTCCGCCCTGAGCGGGCTGGCCCTGGCCGGGGTGCTGCATGGCATTAACCCGGCCATGGGCTGGCTCTTTGCCCTGTTCTTCGGCCTGCACCGCGGCGGCCAGCGGGCCCTGTGGCTGGCCCTGGCCGCCGTGGGGCTGGGGCACCTGTTAGCGCTGGCCCTCTCGCTGGCGCTGTTGCTGGTGGCCAGCTCCACCGTACCCATCGGCCCCCTGCGCATCGCCGCCGGCGCCGGTGCCCTCGCCCTGGGCCTGGGCAGGCTGCTCTCGTGGTGGCGACACCCAGGGTGGCGGGGCCTGAACCTGGGCTATGGCGAGCTCGTCCTGTGGGCGGCGGCCATGGGCCTGCTCCACGGGGGCGGACTGGCCTTCGCACCGCTGGTGCTGGGGGAGGAGAGGGCCAGCCTGCTCGACTTCGGGCACTGGGTGGTGCCCACGGCCGTGCACGGGGCGGCGGCGATGGCCACCATGGCCGCCTGCGCCGTGGCCGTGCAGCGCTGGCTGGGGCTGATGGCCCTGCGCCGCTACTGGTTCAACTTCGACCTGGCCTGGGGAGTGGCCCTCATCGTCATCGGGCTGGCGGTGCTGCTGATGCCCTGGCTCCTGCCGGTGGAAGAGGCAGCCCACCACGCGCCGGGGGTCTGAAGGCGGTCTCGGACGTTTGGTCGAAGGCCCTCTAAACAGAAAGGGCGGCCCACCGAGAGCGAACGGAGACTGATGCCACGCGCCGGATACTCCTGTCCTGGCTCATGGCTATCACCCCCTTCGCTTCGGCGTTCCGCTGGCTAGGGAGGTCGCCCCGAAGAACCGGTGCCCGGTGGGGACACCGCCCGAGGCCACCGACGGGCCCACGCACAGCCGGAGCTGCGGGTGGGCCGCCCTCGGCCCCGGGCTCCCGGGCGGGCCCAGACCCACCGGGCCCGCGCCCCTCAGGGGCGGCCTCCACTTATTATTTTACAGCGGCCCTGCCGTCCTCGAGACGAGGGGGCCACGAGACGCTCGGCATCCGTTGACCGCGCAGGCCGGGCTCTCGCTGGCGGGTGGCAGGTGGCCGCTCTACAGTGCCAGCGGTCGTGGGCGTCGCAGGAGGCGCCAGCGGGTATCGAAGCGCCACAGCCCCGCCTCGCGGGCGCAGGCGAAGGCCTCCGCCATCTCCTCGCTCCGGACGTGGCGGTTGATCTCGGCGTATTTGGGCTCCGTCTTCGCCTTCCAGGCCGGGTAGTACTGGTCCATGATGTTCACGTAGGTATCGGGAGAAAGCTCGCGGGCCAGGAAGCGCATGATCTCTCGCGTGTCCTCCAGGAGGCCCGGCATCACCAGGTGGCGCACCAGCACCCCCCGCAGGGCCAGGCCGTTCTCGTCCACCACCAGCTCCCCCACCTGCTCGTGCATCGCCTTCACCACCTGCCGCGCCACCTCCGGATAGTCCGGGGCCAGCAGGTACTTGCGGGCGTGCTCCCGCTGCCACAGCTTGAAGTCGGGCATGTAGATGTCCACCACGCCCTCCATCAGGCGGATGGAGTGCAGGGAGTCGTAGGAGCTGGTGTTGTAGACGATGGGAAGGCGCAGGCCCATCTCGATGGCGTAGGGCAGCGCTTCCAGCACCTGGGGCACCACATGCTCGGGAGTAACGAAGTTGATGTTGTGGCACCCCATCTCCTGCAGGCGGAGCATGATGCGGGCCAGGTCCCGCGGCGATACCTCCTCCCCCTCGCCGATCTGGCTCACTTCGAAGTTCTGGCAGAATACGCAGCGCAGGTTGCACCAGGAGAAGAAGATGGTGCCCGAGCCGCGCCAGCCCCGCAGCACGTCCTCCTCGCCGAAGTGGGGAAAGAAGGAGGCGACGCGGGCGTAGCGCCCCACCCTACACACCCCGAAGCGGTCGTGGAGTCTATCCACGTGGCAGTCGCGGGGGCAGACGGTGCAGTCGGCCAGGGCAGCCAAGGCCTCCTCCACCTTCTCCTTCAGGCGCCCCTCCTCGTAAGTCCTCAGGTAGGCAGGGACGAAGTTGCGACGGGGCAACACGAAGCGGCCGTCGCCGTGCACCTCCCTGGGCACATCTGGGGCGATTGTCTGGAGCATGGCTATCGCTCCTCCTCCCCGTCAGCCGGCGCGTCGCGCCGGAGAGGCTTCAGGGCGGCCACCGCCTCGCGAGCGCGACGCACCAGGCGGCACTGGGCACACACCTGGGCAGTGGTGGGCTCGCCGCACTCGGCGCAGGGCCGCAGGGGCGGCGGCTCGTAGATGCCGAAGAACTGGCGCCCCTTCTCCAGGAAGCCGAACAGAAGCGACTGCTTGCTGCCCGGCGACTGCCTCTCGATGAGGTTCAGGGCCTCCTTGTACAGAAGCTCCTTGGCCCCCACGGCGTGGGGGCATTCGTCTACGACGTAGTCGATGCGGCGCAGGACGGCATAGGCGGCAGTCTCCCGCTCGCCCAGACGGTAAAGGGGCTTGATGCGCTTCACCAGGCCGTCGCGGGCGGGGAGGACCGGCGCCTGCCGAGCCAGGTAGTCCACGTTCCAGTGCAGCAGATTGCCGAGGAGGGCTGCCGCTTCGTCGTCCAGATTGTGGCCAGTGGCCAGCACGTCGTAGCCGAGCTGGCGGGCGGTGCGGTTGAAGGTGTAGCGCTTGGTGGTGCCGCAGACGGCACAGGTGGCGCGGCGGTTGGCCCGGGCCAGTTGCGGCACGGGCAGGCCGTACCGCTCCTCGACGGCGACCACGTGGAGGGTAGCGCCGTGCTCCTGGGCGAAGCGCTGGCAGGCCTCCAGCGACCGGCACGAATAGTCGCCGATGCCCAGGTCGAGGTAGAGGCCGTCGGCCTGGTAGCCCAGGTCGAGCAGCACGTCCCACAGGGCCAGGGAGTCCTTCCCGCCCGAGACGGCGACCAGCACCCGCTGGCCCGGTGCGAGCATGTCCCACTCGCGGATGGCCCGCCGCACCTGGCTCCGGAAGTGCTCGAAGAAGTGGTCGCGGCAGAAGGCGGAGTGGTGACGGGGGATGTCTATGACCGCCTGGCCACGGCAGACGGTGCAGCGCACGTTCGCTCCTCCCTAGCCGCCCGAGACCACGGGGCGCACCTCCACCTCGTCCTCGGCCCCGAGAACCACGTCCGGCGTAAGCAGTTCGTCGCCGCGGATGACCAGGACCGTGCCCGGGTCTATGCCCAGCTCCGCCAGCACCTGGGCGACGGTGCGCCGTCCTGCCAACTCCAGCGTCTCTCGCCTGGGGCCACGGAGATGGACGCGCACTGCCCTCACCCGCTTAAAGGATAACACGCTGCCCGCCGGGCTCAGCCGCCCCTGGGCCGGAGGCACGTCTCGGGAAAGGGGCAGGGGAGGGAGCGCAGGCGCTCGTTCAGGCGTGGGTTCTCGTCCGCATCCACCGGCACCGCTACCACCGCCGGCCGGCCCTGGTGGAAGGCCTCCTCCAGAACGGCGGCCAGGTCGTCGTCGGGGCCTATCTGGTAGCCGGCGGCCCCGAAGGACCGGGCCAGGGCAGCGAAGTCCGGGTTGCCGAAGTCCACACCGAAGGGCACCTTGCCCTCCAGTTGCTGCTTCCAGCGGATCATGCCATAGGAGTTGTCCTGCCAGACCAGCACCACCACCCCCAGGCCCAGGCGTATGGCCGTCTCCAGCTCGGCGCAGGACATCAGGAAGCCGCCGTCGCCTGCGCAGACCAGCACGCGGCGGTTGGGGTAGACCAGCTTGGCGGCCATGCCCGCCGGCAGTCCGAAGCCCATGGCCGAGTAGCCATTGGAGATGAGTACCGTGTTGGGCAGGAAGGCGGGATAGTAGCGGCCGAGCCAGAGCTTGTGGGCGCCCACATCGCTGACTAAGATGTCTTCCTCGCCCAGCACCTGCCGGGCCACCTGCACCAGGCGCATAGGGTGGACGGGCGTCCCGTCTTCCACGGGCGCCGCCCGGCGCTCCTGGGACACCAACGAGGCCAGCTCCGCCAGCTTGGCCTTGGCCCTTTCCGAGGGCTGGTAGCGGAGCACCGAGCCCAGCATCTCCAGGCTCTCCCGGATGTCGGCCACCACCTCCACCTCGGGCCGGTAGAAGCGGTCCACCTCCGAGGGCGTGTAGTCGATGTGGACGATGCGCTTGTCGCAGCGTGGGTTCCAGCGCTCCGGGTGGTACTCCACCTGGTCGTAGCCCACGCAGATGACAGTGTCGGCCCCGCACAGGCCGCTGGCGCACAGGTCGGCGTTGCCGGGCAGGCCTACCGGCATCAGCGACAGGGGCTCGTAATCGGACACGGCCCCCTTGCCCATGAAAGTGTGGGTGACGGGGATGCCGAAGCGGGCGGCGAAGCGTCGCAGCTCCATGGCCGCCTCCGGACGCCGCACGGCGCTCGAGCCGGCCAGGATGACCGGGAAGCGGGCGCGAGCGATGACATCGGCGGCGTGCTGCAGGGCCGTGCGGTCGGGCGAGGGCCGCCGCGCCCGGCGGGGCGAGAGGGGATGCAGGCCGTCGTCCACCTCCGCCTCCTGTACGTCGGTGGTCAGCTCAATGTGGGTGGCTCCCGGCTTCTCCTGCTCCGCCACCCGGAAGGCCTTGCGAACCACCTCGGGTATGGTCTCGGGCCGGTGGACGCGGATGTTCCACTGCGTCACCGCCTCGAAGATCTTCACCACGTCCACGAACTGGTGGCTCTCCTTGTGCAGCCGCTCCAGCCCCGTCTGGCCGGTGATGGCCACCAGTGGGGCGAAATCGAGCTGGGCATCGGCGATGCCCGTGGTCAGGTTGGTGGCCCCGGGGCCCAAGGTGGCCAGGCACACCCCCGCTCGTCCCGTCAGGCGGCCGTAGGCGTCGGCCATAAAGGCCGCCCCCTGCTCGTGCCGGGTGACGATGAAGCGGATGGACGAGCGGGAGAGGGCATCCATGATGTCCAGCACCTCTTCCCCCGGCACGCCGAACACGTACTGGACGCCCTCGTTCTCCAGGCAGCGCACCAGCAGTTCGGCCGCTTTCATCTTCACCTCCCCTGGGGTGGCGGGCCGATCCCCGATCACCTACTCGGCTGGGGGCAGTTGCGGCCCGCGCGCCGGGCCCACCCATACCGTTTGGATGTTGACGAACTCGCGGATGCCGAACACGGCCAGCTCCCGGCCGTAGCCGCTGCGCTTGACGCCGCCGAAGGGGAGTCTGGGGTCGGAGGCCACCATACCGTTGACGAAGACGTTGCCGGCCTCTATCTCGCCCGCCAGGGCCTGGCCCCGCTCCGGGTCGCCCGTCCAGATGGCGGCGCCCAGCCCGAAGGGCGACATGTTGGCAAGGCGCACGGCCTCGTCGGCGTCCCGCGCCCGCACGATGGCAGCCACCGGCCCGAAGGTCTCCTCCCGGAAGGCCGGCATCTCCGGCGTCACCTCGGCCAGGACGGTGGGGGCGTAGAAATAGCCGCGGCCGTCCAGCTTGTGCCCGCCCAGGAGCAGGCGGGCGCCCATGTCCAGGGAACGGCGCACCTGCCGGTCCAGGTCGTCGCGCAGGTCGCCCCGGGCCAGAGGGCCGATGTTGGTCCTCGGGTCCAGGGGGTCGCCCACCTTCAGGGCCTTCACCGCCTCCACGAACAGCTCGCTGAAGCGCTCCGCCACCGGCTCCTCCACGATGAAGCGCTTAGCAGCGATGCAACTCTGGCCCGTGTTCTGGTTGCGGGCACGGGCACCCACCTTGGCCGCCTCCTCCAGGTCGGCATCGGCCAGGACGATGAAGGGGTCGGAGCCACCCAGCTCCAGCACCGTCTTCTTCAGGTGCTGGCCAGCGGCCGCGGCCACCTTGGCCCCAGTGACGTCGGAGCCGGTGAGGGTCACCGCCCGCACGCGGTCATCGGCGATGATGCCCTCCACCGTAGCTGCCGGCACGAGGAGCGCCTGGAACACGCCTTCGGGGAGGCCCGCCTCGCGGAACACCTCCTCGATGGCTAGGGCGCACTGGGGCACGTTGGAGGCGTGCTTCAGCAGCATGGTGTTGCCGGCCATGAGGGCCGGGGCCGCCGCCCGGAACACCTGCCAGAAGGGGAAGTTCCAGGGCATAATGGCCAGCACCGGCCCCAGGGGCACGAACTGGACGTAGCTGTGGCTAGCGTTGGTCTCCACCTCCTCAGGGGCCAGGAAGCGGTCAGCGTTGTCGGCGAAATACTCGCAGTTCCAGGCGCACTTCAGTACCTCAGCCTCCGCCTCGACGATGGGCTTGCCCATTTCCAGGGTGATGAGCCGGGCGTAGCGGTCCTTCTCCTGGCGCAGGCGCCGGGCAGCGGCCCGCATCAACTCCCCTCGCCTCTCTATAGGCAGACGCCGCCAGTCCCGATAGGCCTCCCAGGCCCGCTCCAGGGCCGCCTCCACCTGCTGGGGGCTGTGCTCGTCGAAGGTGGCCAGCACTTCCTCGGTGGCGGGGTTGACGGACGCGATGGCCATAACGGCCCACCTCTCCTTTCCTCTTTCCCAGGGTTCACCCCCCATTATACCCCCAGCCCCGGGCCGACCTTCGCCTATAATGACCTTAGAATGGCGCGCAAAGTGCTGGTTGTGGACGACGAGCCTACCCTGGTGGCCGCCCTGCGCTACAACCTGGAACGAGAGGGCTTCCAGGTGCTGGAAGCCGGCGACGGCGAGACCGCCCTGCAGGTAGCACGCACCCAGTCGCCCGACCTGGTGATTCTGGACGTGCTCCTGCCCGGCCTGGACGGCTTCGAGGTCTGCCGCCGCCTGCGCCGCGAGTCGGCCGTGCCCATCATCATGCTCACTGCCAAGGGCGAGGAGACCGACCGCGTGGTGGGCCTGGAGCTGGGCGCCGACGACTACGTGCCCAAGCCCTTCTCCATGCGCGAGCTGCTGGCGCGAGTGCGGGCCCTCCTGCGCAGGGCCGAGGGCGGCACCGCCCAGGGCGAGACAATCGTCTCTGGCGACCTGCGCCTCGACCTGCGCCGCCGCCAGGTGTTCCGCAACGATATCCCCCTGCCCCTGAAGCCTAAGGAATTCGACCTGCTGGCGTTCTTTATGCGCCACCGCGGCCGTGCCTTCACCCGCGAGGAGCTGCTGGACAGGGTCTGGGGATACGAGTACGCCGGCGACACCCGCACCGTGGACGTGCACGTCCGCTGGCTACGCGAGAAGATCGAGGAGACGCCCGGCAAACCTACCCGCATCATCACCATCCGCGGCACCGGGTACCGCTTCGAGGGCTGAGAGGAGGCGGCGGGGGGACCACGGGGCCAGCACCGGCCGCCCCGGCGCCGGCCAGGAGTGAGGGAGGGAGATGGCCGCAGCCGACCTGCGCCTGCTCGCGGGGCTGGCCCTGCTCCTGTTCGGAGGGCTGGCCGCCTACCTGGCCGTGGGCGAAGGCGAGGGGGCCGTGGCCCTGGTCCTGGCCGGCGCCTGCCTGGCCCTGCTGGTGCTGGCAGCGGCCTTCCTGGGGAGGAAGCGGCTCGGTGCTCTCGGTCAGGCCCTGTACTCTCTGGCTCGCACCGGTAGCCCGGGGCCCCGCAGCCCCGACGTTCTGGCCGAGCCCCTTTCGGCGCTGGCCGAGGCCCTGCGCAGCGCCTGGGACGAGCGTGACCTGCTGCTGGCCGCCCTCGATGCCAGCCCCGATGGCCTGCTGGTGCTCGATGCCGAGGGCCGGGTCCGCTTCACCAACGCCGCTGCCGCCTCCTTCCTGGGGCGGGACAGGGCATCCCTCGCCGCCCAGCCGCTGGCCTGGTTCCTGCCCCACGAGGCCGCGGTGGAGGCCCTGCGCCGCGTGCGCCGGGAGGGTGGCACCGTCACCCTGGCCGTCGAGGGGCCGGGCGGCCGGGCCCTGGAGCTGACCGCCGCCGCCGTCGGCATCGGCGGCAGGGTACTAGTGGCCCTGCGCGACCTGACCGAGACCCGGCGGGTGGACCAGGTCCGGCGGGACTTCGTGGCCAATGTCTCCCACGAGCTGCGCACACCACTGGCCGCCCTGCGCTCAGCCCTGGAGACCCTCCGTGCCGGGGCCATGGACGACCCCCAGGCACGCGAACTCTTCCTCACCCGGGCGGAGGCCGAGGCCGAGCGCCTCACTCGTCTGGTGGAAGAGTTGCTGGAGCTCTCGCGACTGGAAGCGGGGGTGGGGCTGACCGCCTCGGCGCCGGTGGACGTGGGCCAGGTGCTGCTGAGGGCGGTCGAGCGCATGGAGCCTCAGGCCCGGCGGGCAGGCCTCGACCTCGAGTTGAAGCTACCCCCGTCCCTCCCCTCCGTCCTCGGCGACGCCGAGCGGCTGGAACGGGCGGTGGTGAACCTCCTGGACAACGCCATCAAGTTCACCCCTCCCGGTGGTTCCGTCACGGTGATGGCCAACGCCGCCGAGGAAGGCGTGCTGGTGATGGTCCAGGACACGGGCATCGGCATCGACGAGCGGGACCTGCCGCGCATCTTCGAGCGCTTTTACAAGGCCGACCGCTCCCGTCACCAGCCCGGTGCCGGCCTGGGCCTGGCCATCGTCAGGCACATCGTCGAGGCCCACGGGGGCCGCGTGTGGGCGCAGAGCACGCCCGGCGAGGGCTCCACGTTCGCCATACTCCTGCCCTCGCCCGCCAGCGACGGCTGAACTTTTACCTGGGCTAAATCGGCGTTAACATGGCGTTCAACGAGGGGGCCTAGCATGGTGGGTGAAAGGAGGGAGAGAATGCAGAAGGCACCCGACAAGCCCCAGGAGACCCTGGTCACCGGCCAGGGCGACCTCTTCACCCGCCTGTACCGCCACGTGGCCCCCCACGCCACCGAGCTGGTGCTGGTGCGCCACGGCGAGGCGGCCCCCAACCCCCCGGACGCCCCCGCCTACGACCCGCCCCTCTCCGAGCGCGGGCGCTGGCAGGCCGAGCGGCTGGCCCAGCGGCTGGCCGGCGCCCGCATCGACGCCCTCTATGCCTCGCCCCTGCGCCGGGCGCAGGAGACGGCCCAGGCGGTGGCCCGCGCCACCGGCCTGCCCATCGAGACCGTCCCCGACCTGGAAGAGGTACGGATCGACATGGCCCGCCTGCGGGCCGCCTTCCGCGACCGCGACCGAGAGGCGCTGGTGCAGGACCTGGCCAGGCGACTGCTGGCCGCCCCCAGATGGGACACCCTGCCCGGCTTTGAGCCTTCCCACCGCTTCCGCCTGCGGGTGCGGCGGGCCCTCGCCGAGATCGTGGAGCGGCACCCGGGCGAGCGCGTGGTGGTGGTCTGCCACGGTGGGGTCATCAACCTCTACCTCAGCTTCGTGCTGGACATCCCCAGGGACGTCTTCTTCCTGCCCGAGCACACCTCCCTGACGGTGGTGAGGGTGGCGGGCGAGCGGGCGGCCATCCAGACGGTGGCCGACAGCGCCCACCTTTGGGACGGGGGCACCCCCGATTTTACCAACCCTTAAGCGAGGAGGAGCACTGGATATGCGCGCCCTACACTTGGCCGGCAGGACTCTCGTGCCGCTGGCCCTGCTCGCGGTGCTGGCAGCCGTGGGCTGCGGCGGCACCAGCGGCGGGGCCGGTGACCTGTCAGGCGGGGCCGGTGACCTGTCAGGACGCATCGTCATCGATGGTTCCAGCACCGTCTTCCCCATCAGCGAGGCAGTGGCGGAGGAGTTCCGCATCGAACAGCCGGGGGTGGAGGTAGTGGTGGGTATCTCCGGCACCGGCGGCGGCTTCCAGAAGTTCTGCAACGGCGAGACCGACATCTCCGACGCCTCCCGCCCCATCCGCCAGCAGGAGATAGACGCCTGTCGCAACAAAGGGATTGACTTCATCGAGCTGCCGGTGGCCTTCGATGCCCTGACGGTGGTGGTGCACCCCAGCAACGACTGGGTAGACTGCATAACGGTGGCCGAGCTGAAGAAGATGTGGGAGCCGGCGGCCCAGGGCACCATCACTCGTTGGAACCAGGTGAACCCTGGCTGGCCCGACCGGCCCCTGCGCCTCTACGGTCCTGGCACCGACTCGGGCACCTTCGACTACTTCACTGAGGCCATCGTGGGCAAGGAGGACGCCAGCCGCGGCGATTACACGGCCAGCGAGGACGACAACGTCCTGGTGCAGGGGGTGGCCGGGGACGCCAACGCTCTGGGCTACTTCGGCCTGGCCTACTATCTGGAGAATCGCTCCCGCCTCAAGGCCCTAAAGGTGGATGGAGGCCAGGGGTGCGTGGAGCCCTCGGTGCAGAACGTCATCAACGGCACTTACCGGCCGCTGTCGCGGCCCCTGTTCATCTACGTCAGCACCAGGGCCATGGAGCGCCCGGAGGTGCGGGCCTTCGTGGACTTCTATGTGGACGTGGCCGGCGACCTGGCCAGCGAGGTGGGCTACGTGCGCCTCCCCGACGCCGCCTACGACCTGGTGCGGCAGCGGTGGCAGACGCGCCGGACCGGCACCCTGTTCCAGGGAGTGGAGCCGGGCCTGCGGATCGAGGACATCCTGGCGAGGGAGCGGTAGGATGGCGATGACGGAGACGCGGCCGGCGGTGCGGCGCTCGCCGCGCCGCCGCCGTCTCCTGCGCCTGCAGGAGGCGCCCGTCCTGGGCCTCCTCTTCCTTTGCGCCGCCATCTCCATTCTCACCACCGTCGGCATCGTGATCGTGCTGGTAGAGGAGGCGGTAGGCTTCTTCCGCGAGGTCTCCGTCCTCGAGTTCCTGACCGAGACGCGCTGGACGCCGCTGTTCGTGGAGAAGCACTTCGGCGTTCTGCCGCTCCTCTCGGCCACCTTCCTCATTTCCGCCCTCGCCCTGGCAGTGGCGGTGCCGGTGGGGCTGGGCGCGGCCATCTACCTGAGCGAGTACGCCTCGCCACGGGTGCGGGCCGTCCTGAAGCCATCTCTGGAGGTGCTGGCCGGCATCCCCACCGTGGTCTACGGCTACTTCGCCATCACCTTCATCGCCCCGGAGTTGCTGCAGCGCTTCCTCGGCCAGCAGACGGCCTTCAGCGCGCTTTCGGCCGCCCTGGCCATGTCGGTCTTGCTTCTGCCCATGGTCTCCTCTCTGTCGGAGGATGCCATGCGCTCGGTGCCCGCCTCTCTGCGAGAGGCGGGCTATGCCCTGGGCAGCAACCGCTTCGAGGTGGCAGTGCGGGTGGTGCTGCCGGCCGCTCTCTCCGGCATCGTGGCGGCGGTGGTGCTGGCCATGGCCCGGGCAGTGGGCGAGACGATGATCGTCACCATCGCCGCGGGCAACGTCCCCAACCTGTCATGGAACCCGCTGGAGGCCATGCAGGCCCTGCCGGCCTACATCGTGCAGGTGAGCCTGGGCGACACGCCCGCCGGCAGCCTGGAGTACAAGACCATCTTCGCCGTGGGGCTGGCGCTGTTCATCTGCACCCTGCTGCTGAACGTGGCCGCCCAGTGGCTCCTGTCGCGCTTCCGGGAGGCCTACGAGTGACGGCCCCTGCCCTGAGCAAGACGGCCGAATGGCGACATCGGTTGCTGCGTCGCCACATTGTGGGGGCGGTGGCGGCGGTGCTGCTGCGCGTGGCCGCCGTGGCCGGCATCGCTGCCCTGGTGCTGTTGCTGGTAGTGGTGGCCAGGGACGGGCTCGACCGCCTGTCCTGGGACTTCATCACCAGCTACCCCTCGCGCTTCGCCTCGCAAGCAGGCATACGCTCGGCCCTGCTGGGCTCCCTGTGGGTGCTGGGGCTGACAGCGGCCTTCGCTGTGCCGGTGGGCATCGGGGCCGCCATCTACCTGGAAGAGTTCGCGCCGCCCAACTGGCTGACGCGCATCATCGAGACCAACATCAACAACCTGGCCGGAGTGCCGTCCATTGTCTACGGCCTGTTGGGGCTGGCCCTGTTCGTGCGGGCCATGGAGCTGGGGCGGAGCGTGCTGGCCGGCGCCCTCACCCTGTCGCTGGTGGTGCTGCCCATCGTCATCGTCTCGGCGCGGGAGGGGCTGCGGACGGTGCCTCCCAGTATCCGCGAGGCCTCTCTGGCCCTGGGGGCCACCCGCTGGCAGACGGTCTGGCACCAGGTGCTGCCGGCCGCCCTGGCGCCCATGATGACCGGCGTCATCCTGGCGCTGTCGCGGGCCATCGGCGAGACGGCGCCCCTCATCACCATCGGCGCGCTGTTGTTCGTGCCCTTCGACCCTCACGGGCCGCTGGACTCTTTCACCGTGCTGCCGATCCAGATCTTCAACTGGGTGTCGCGGCCCCAGCCCGCCTTCCACCAGGCAGCGGCGGCTGGCATCATCGTATTGCTGGCCGTGCTGCTGGGCATGAACGCCATCGCCATCGCTATTCGCTACTGGTCGGAAAGGAGGCGGCAGTGGTGAGCCAGGAACGGCCGTCCACCCCCGTGCAGGTGCCTGTGCCCCGGGTCGAGGCCGGCCCGGTGTGCACCCCGGGCGAGGAGGAGCCCGTCATCGAGGTGCGGGGCCTCAATGCCTGGTACGGTGGCTTCCGGGCGGTGAAGGACATAACGCTCACGGTGCCCCGCCGCCGCATCACCGCCATCATCGGCCCCTCGGGCTCGGGCAAGAGCACCCTCATCCGCTGCCTGAACCGTATGCACGAGCTGGTGCCTGGGACCAGGGTGGAGGGCGAGGTGCTGTTCGAGGGGCAGGACATCTACGCGCCGGGCGTGGACCCGGTGGAGGTGCGCAGCCGCATCGGCATGGTCTTCCAGAAGCCGAACCCCTTCCCCAAGTCCATATTCGAGAACGTGGCCTTCGGCCTGCGCATCAACGGCTACCGCGGCGACCTGCGGGAGGCGGTGGAGCGTAGCCTGAGGGCGGCCGCCCTGTGGGACGAGGTGAAGGACAAACTGGGGCAGAATGCCCTGCGCCTGTCCGGGGGCCAGCAGCAGCGACTGTGCATCGCCCGCGCCATCGCCGTTGAGCCGGAGGTGGTGCTGATGGACGAGCCCTGCTCCGCCCTGGACCCCATCGCTACCCTCAAGATCGAGGACCTGATGCGAGAGCTCTCCCAGCGCTACACCATCGTCATCGTTACCCATAACATGCAGCAGGCGGCCCGCGTCTCCGACTACACGGCGGTGCTGATGATGGACGACGACCGGGCCGGGTACCTGGTGGAGTTCGGGCCCACCCGTGAGGTGTTCACCAATCCCCGGGACCACCGCACCGAGGCCTACATCACCGGTCGCATAGGATAGGCATATGGAAGGCGGACTTGACAGGCAGGCGGACCGCGAACATCATGTTGTCACCCGCGGTGGGGTGGGACAGGAGGAGGCAGGGAGGGCCATGACCAGGACGCTACTGCAACAAGAGCTGACGGAAGTCCAGGAAGAGATGATGGTGATGGCCGAAATGGTGGCCAGCGCCATCGAGCGCTCCATCCGCGCCCTCAAGGAGCGGGACGTGGAGCTGGCCCGCCAGATCATCGCCGACGACCTGAAGGTCAACGACAAGCGCTACGCCATCGAGGAGCGCTGCCTGGAAATCATCGCCACCCAGCAACCGATGGCCAGCGACCTGCGCACCATCATTTCCGTGCTGTACATCATCGTCGACCTGGAGCGCATGGGCGACCACGCCGAAGGCATAGCCAAGCTGGCCATCTTGCTCGCCGACGAGCCGCCCCTCAAGCCCTACATCGACATACCCCGCATGGCCCAGGTCTCCATCGGCATGCTGCGGGACGCAGTGGAGGCCTTCCGCCGCCGCGACCCCCAGATGGCGCGGGCGGTCTCGGACAGGGACGACGAGGTGGACGCCCTGTACGACCAGGTGTATCGCGAGCTCCTGACCTTCATGCTCCAGGACCCGCGCACCATTCAGCGGGCCACCTGGCTCACCTGGGTCGCCCATAACCTGGAGCGCATCGCCGACCGCGCCACCAACATCTGCGAACGGGTGGTCTACCTGGTGGAAGGGCGTATCCAGGAGATGAACGTCTCCAAGTACTAGGGCTGCTCCAGCCTGGCCACCAGCACGACCTGCAGCCGCATTTCGTCCTCCACCGTCACGAAGCCGGCGATGTTGGGCGGCGACAGGCCGAAGTCCGAAAGCCGAAAGCTGGTGTGGGCCACCCCCGTCAGGGTGCCGCCGCCGTAGCGCGCCTGCACATCGAAGGTCATGGGTCGAGCCGTACCCCGGATGGTCATGATGCCCGACACCTGCAGCGAGACCTCTTGCCCGTCCTGGTAGCTGGTGGGGAAGCCGTCCACCCGCTCTATGACGAACTCGGCATAGGGGAAGCGGTCAGCCTGCAGGGTGTTGTTGCGCACGTAGTTGTCGCGCCGCGTCTCGTCGCTGCGCAGGGTGCGCAGGTCCACCCGTAGCACCGAGGGCGGGGAAGCGGCCAGCCCCTGGCGCGTGAGATAGATATCGCCGCTGACGGCGTTGGTCCTGCCCACCGCCTCGGAGGTAGCGGGCAGGGCGGCCAGCTTCTCGCGAGCGATGTAGCTCGCCTCCGACTGCTCGGGCAGCACCACGAAGTGGAGCACGTCGCCGGTCGGGGTAACGGCGGCGGTGCCCGTGGGCAGCGCCGGCGCCTCGGTGACCAGGTCCACCGTGTCGCTGCGGGACACGAAGAAGGCTACGCCGCCCGCCACTGCGGCCACTGCAAGCAGGGCCGCCGCCGCTCCGAGCAGAACCAGCAGCCTCATCTCGAGCTTTCCTCCCGCTCAGTAGGCAATATGGGGCCGGGGCAGGCCCCAGGCAAGGCTCGCCCCGGCCGCCGGAAGGGGGACCTACCGGCCTCAGGCACTGGTGCCGGTGCCCTCGGCCTGTTGCTGGCTGCCGGAAGGCGCAGGACACGGCTTGCCCTGCGCGTTCACGATGGCATCGATGTTGTTATGGATGGACTGCTTGAGCTGGTCGGCCTGCTGCTGCGTCAGCCGTCCCTGCTGCACGAGCTGGCCCAGTCGCTGGTCCACCTGGGACAGCAGGCGCGACTTGAAGTCGTCGACGCCGATACCCTTCTCCTGGGCCACCTGGGCCAGGCTCTTGCCCTGGCGGAGCTCCGCTCTCAGGTCATCGCTGCTGAGGCCCAGCACCTGAGCAGCCGACTGGAGCACCACGCCGTGGGCTACCTTCAGCCCCCATCTCCCCCTGTGGCCGCCCCAGGGGAACCCGGGCTCCTTCTGAGCTATGCGGTCGCGCAGCCGCTGGGCCTGGTCCTGAGTGATCCTCCCCTGCTGCACCGCTTCGTCCACCGTTTGATTGGCCGCGTCGCGCATGGCCTGGACCAGGTCGTCGCGGCTGATGCCCAGCCTCCGGGCCAGCTTGTCCAGGAAAGTGCCGGCAAAGCTGAAGCCGGCGTCGCCGCCAGAGCCGTCCTGGGCCGACGCCACCGCCAGCGCCCCTAAAGAGCCCACCACCACCGCCACCGCCAGGGCCACTGCCAGGAACCACCGTTTCATGGCCTCACCTCCTTTCGCTGCTGTCTTCGACGTCCAGCGTAGGGGCTGACCATTGGACGGCCATTAAGGCAGCCCTAGAGTCCTTTAATGCCGGGACTAGTGTCGATAGGGCAGCTCTCAGCGAAAGCGGTAGCCGAGGCGCAGCAGGTAGGGAATGACCTGCTCCGCGTCGGCGAAGACGCCGGCAGGGGTGTCCACCAGCCAGACGTGCAGCATCTGCCCGGTGACCACATGCACCGTCCCCCGCGGGCAACCGCTGGGGCTGTCGCTCAGCGCCTCCACCATCCAGGTGCTGGGGTTGATGCAGAGGTTGTCGTGCAGGTGCCAGCCGATGAGGGGGCCACCGAAGTCGGGCGGCTCCAGCCCCGGCCGCACCATGAACATCACCCCCACCAGCTTGAGGGACCCGTCGGGCCCGCGAGCGTAGACCAGGGACTCGATCCGGTCCACGTCCAGGGTGCGGTTGTCCAGGTAGTAGGTGGGATTAACGTAGTGGTAGAGGAAGGTTCGGGTGGTCATGCGGTAGCCTTCGGCCTCAGCCACGCGCACGTCCTCATAGCGGCGGGCGGCCTCCCGCACCCTCTGCACCAGTTCGGCGGTCGCCAGCAACTGCTGAGCGGTGATGGGGACGCCGGTGCCGTGGGGGTGCTCGACGCCCGGCAGGGAGGGGACGGGTGACGCGGCGTCCGCTTGCTGCTGGTGCTCGTGTCCGGTCCCGAGGGAGGCAGCGTGAGCGTGCTCTTCAACCTCGACCGCGCCCGCGACCTCGCCTGTCCCTTCGGGGTGGGTGGCGGTCGCCCCCAGGGCCAGGGCGGCGCACGCCAGCCCTACCACCACCGGCAGGGCCCCGGCCAGGGCGAGGCCGGACAGGGACGCCGGCGGTCGCTGCAGCAATCGCGCCACCGCCAACAGGCAGAAGCCCGCCACCAGGACAGCCAGACCGGCGGCGAACAGGTGGTGGCCCGGGTTCCCTGGCGCGAGCACCTCCTCGTGCGCTGTCGCCTCCGGGGCGAGCCTGTGCACGGCCAGGTCCCAGACCAGCCCTGCCAGCAGGGCGCCCAGTCCCGCCACGACCAACCAGATGGCCCAGCGTTCCAGCCTCGACAACATGGCGCTCCACCACCTTCGCAGCCGCTTCCCGGGCTGCCCATTCCTGATGCAGCGGCGCAATTATAGCAACGCGGCCAGGATTTGCCCCTGGATTAATCGGATTCTAATGTTAACCTACCTAAAATGAGAGGGCCATGAGGGTGCTGGTAGTAGAGGACGAGCGCCGCCTGGCCCAGGTGGTGCGCCGGGTGCTGGAGGAGGAGGGTCACAACGTCGACCTGGCCTACGATGGGGAGGAGGCCATCTCCCTGGCCATGGACGGGAGCTACGACGTGATTGTCCTGGACGTGCTCCTGCCCAAGGTGGACGGGGTCGAGGTGTGCCGCTCCCTGCGCCGGGCACGGGTCGACATCCCCGTGCTGATGCTCACGGCCCTGGACTCCATCGAGGACCGGGTGCGGGGCCTGGACGCCGGCGCCGATGATTACCTGCCCAAGCCCTTCGCCTTCCAGGAGTTGCTGGCGCGGATCCGCGCCCTGGGCCGGCGCCGTGTGGACCCCCGCGAGCCGGACCGGCTGCAAGTGGGCGACCTGGTCCTGGACCTGCGCCGTCGGCGGGCGGAGCGCGGCGGCAGGGCCATCGAACTTTCGCCCCGGGAGTTCGCTCTGCTGGAGTTCCTGATGCGGAACGCCGGCCGAGTGCTCTCCCGCAGTCAGATCCTGGACCACGTCTGGGGCTACGACTTCGCGCCCGACTCCAACCTGGTGGACGTGTACATTGCCTACCTGCGGCGCAAGGTAGACAAGGGGCACCCCCGGCCCCTCATCCGCACCGTCCGCGGCTACGGCTACATGGTCTCGGAGTAATATTAGGGGCGGGAGGGGCACGGGCCGGTGTTCTCCTCTGCCCGCTGGCGGCTTACCCTCTGGTTCGCAGGCGTGCTGGCCCTGGTGCTGGTGGCCATGGGCACAGCCGTCTATCTTTCCACCCGCCACGCCCTCCTCAGTAGCCTCGACGCCGACCTTCGCTCGCGAGCCAGCAAGGAAGTGGTGTCGCTGGTCGCCCGCCTCTCCGAACTCTCGCGCAGGCAGTTGCCCCTGGAACAGGTGAGGGTGGGACCGGAGCACCCATCGCCGCCCTACTTCTACGCCCTGCTGCGCCCCGACGGCCAGGTCCTGGCCGCGAGCGCCAACACCGACCCCGCTGCCCTGCCGCCGCCCGACGCCTCCTACGCCGTCATGAACGGGGAGGCCATGTTCGTCAACACGCGCGACCAGCAGGGAGAGGACATGCGGGTGTACCTGCTCCCCCTGGGCGGGCCGCGCGGCACCTACGTGCTGGCCGTGGGCCGCAGCCGCGAGCCCGAGTTGGACGCCCTGAGGCGCCTCCTGCTCATCCTCATCGGCGGCGGCGCCGCTGGGCTGGTAATGGCCTCCATGGGCGGCTATTTCCTGGCCGGGCTGGCCCTCCGCCCCATCCGCGAAGCCATGGACAGGCAGCGGGCCTTCGTGGCCGACGCTTCCCACGAGCTGCGGACGCCGCTGGCCCTCATCCGCGCCAGCGCCGAACTGGTCCGCCGCCACCCCGAGGAGCCAGTGGCCACCCATGCCCAGGCAGTGGACGACATCGTGGCTGAGAGCGAGCGGCTGACGCGCATGGTCTCCCAGCTCCTGGCCCTGGCCCGGGCCGATGCCGGCCGGCTGTCGCTGAACCTGGAGCGCCTTGACCTGGCTGCCTTGGCCCAGGACGTAGTCCGCCAGCTCCGGCCCCAGGCCGACGAGCGGGGCCTGGAGCTGGTCTGCGAGAGCGGCGGCCCCGCGTACCTGCGAGGCGACGAGGCCCGCCTGCGGGAGGTGCTCCTGGTGCTGCTGGACAATGCCCTCAAGTTCACCGGCGCTGGCGGTCGGGTGACGGTGCGCGTCGCCGATGGGGGCAACCGCGTGCATCTGTCGGTGTCCGATACGGGTATAGGCATCCCGCCCGAACACCTGCCCCGCATCTTCGACCGCTTCTACCGCGTGGACCGGTCGCGCACCCATGACGGCGGTGCCGGCCTGGGGCTGTCCATCGCCAAGAGCATCGTGGAGGCCCACGAGGGGCGTATCTGGGCGGAAAGCCAGCCGGGCCAGGGCAGCACCTTCCATGTCGAACTCCCCCGTTCCGGCCCGAGACGACAGGCCCCCGCTACGTGAGCGCCGCGAGCGGGGCTGCTCCCTAAGCTCGGGCTGTGCTAGAATTCACAGAGCACCATGGCCGTCGTCCTCGTGCTGTCGTCGCGCCCGCTGGCCGGCAAGAGCACGGTCACCGTGGGGCTGGCCCAGGCCCTGCGTCGGTCGGGGGTGGCCGCGGCCGCCGCCCGCCTGGGCGACGACGACGCAGCCGCCCGCGACGCTGCCCTTTATCGCTCTCTCGGCCTGGCCCCCGACCAGCGCGGCGCGCCCCTCTCCGCCCAGGACGTCCCCGCCCTGGCCCAGGGCCGCACGCTGGTGCTGGAGTGCCCGCCGGGCCCCGCGCCGGCCGAGTGGCGGCAGTGGGGAGCGCGGGCCTTGGCCGTCGTCCGCTATCCGGAGGCGGAAGTGGGCACGGGCGGGGCCCTGTCCGAGATGGGCGAGGCGTTGCTGGGCGTCCTGGTGACCTGCGTCCCCCGGCGTCGGGCGGACAGGGTGCGCCACGAAATGGCGAGCGCCGGCCTACGCCTTCTGGGCCTGGTGGAGGAGGACAGGAAGCTGGCCTCTCCCACCCTGGGCCAACTGGCTGCCGCAGTGGAGGGGGAGGTCCACTTCGGCCCCGGGCGCGAGGAGATGGTGCTGGACCGCGTGTTCATCTCCCCCATCTCGGCCGACCCGGGGCAGGGATACTTCGTCCGTCACCGGCCCACGGCCGTCATCGTCCGCAGCGACAAGCCCGACCTGCAGTTGGGCGCCTTCAACGCCGGCGTCCCTTGCCTCATCGTCACCGGCACCGTTCCCGTCCTGCCCTACGTGTTGCAGAGGGCTGAAGAGGACATGACCCCCCTTCTGCTCACCCCCCTGGGCACCCTGGATGTGGCCCAGCGGCTCGACGACCTCATCGGCCAGGTGCCGTTGCAAGGCAGGGAAAAGGCAGAGCGGGCGGCGGAACTGGTGGAAGGGGCCCTCTCGGGCGCAGGCCTGGAAGCGCTGCTGGCTGCTAGCTGATCTCGGTGCCGGGGGCCGGCTCCCGCAGCGGGGCCACCGGCTCTTCGGCAGGGGCACGGTAGGTAGCCGGCTGTCCCACGGGAGCGCCCCGCGGCGCGCCGCAGTAAGGACAGACGACCCAGAACAGGCTCACCGGCCGGCGACAGCGGCCACAGGCCTCCCGCAGGCGGGCCTGGCAGTACGGACAGAAGAGGAAGTCCTTCTCCACCGGCTGCTGGCACTTGTGGCACATAGCCCCCTCGCCCACCTCGCGCAGCAGCACCTCCTGCTCCAGCGAGCGAGCGTAGGCCTCGTCCACGGTCTCGCGGGGACGCAGGAGCAGGTACAGCAACAGCCCCGGCAGGTTCAGTCCCGGGAAGAACATCATCACCAGAAAGACGGAGAGAGCCTGAGTGAACAGGTCGCGGCTGCGCTCGCGGATGTCCTTGTAGGTCCAGATGACGATGCCGAGCCAGAGGAGGAAGAGCCACACCCCACCGACCAGGGCGCCGAGCACTATTCCCGTCGTGGCATTCATCACCTTTCTCCTCGGGACTATGCGAATTATAACATGCGGGGTCCCGTGCGGGCACGCCGTGGCAGGACGCCGCTGCCGGCCCTAAACTGGTATCCGGCATGGAGGAGGAGCAGGAGCGCCCCAGGGTGAGGATGACCCTCACCGACATCGCCTTCCAGGGCGCGGCCATCGGCCGGCTGGACGGCAGGGTAGTCTTCGCCGACTACGGCATCCCGGGCGAGGAGGCCATCGTCGAGCTAGAAAAAGAGAAGCGGGACTACGCCCTGGGGCGAGTGGTGGAGGTGCTCTCCCCCTCGCCCTGGCGGGTCGAGCCGCCTTGCCCCTACTTCGGAGTCTGCGGTGGTTGCCAGTGGCAGCACATCGCCTACGAAAAGCAGGTGGAGCTGAAGCAGCGAGTGGTGGCGGAGCAGCTACGGCGCATCGGCAAGTTCGATGACCCTCCCGTCTCCCCTACCGTGCCCGCCCCCGAGCCTTACGGTTACCGCAATCACGCCCGTTTCTCGGTGGACGAGGAGGGGAATCTGGGCTTCGTCTCCCGGCCCGGCCACGGCTACCGGTTCCTGCGCATCGAGCGCTGCCTGCTGATGCATCCCTTCATCAACGAGGCGCTGGCCACGTTCCAGGGCAAAGCGAGAGGCTGCCACCAGGTGGCGGTGCGGTACGGCGTGAACACCGGCCAGTTCCTGGTGCATCCCGACCTGCGGCATGTAGAGCCGTCCATACCTTCCGGCCAGAAGGCGTACGAGGAGGAGCTGCTGGGGTACCGCTTCCGCATCTCGGGGGCCTCCTTCTTCCAGACCAACACCAGGCAGGCGGAGCGGTTGGTGGAGCTGGTGCGGGACAGGCTGGAACTGAAGGGCAGCGAACTGCTGGTGGACGCCTACGCCGGCGTGGGCACCTTCGCCGTGCTGCTGGCGCCCCACGTGCGGCGGGTCATCGCCATCGAGGAGTCGGCGGCGGCGGTGGAGGATGCCCTGCACAACCTGATGGGCACCACCAACGTGCTGTACCGGCGCGGCAAGGTTGAGGAGGTGCTGGCCGAGCTGGGTCTGACGCCCGACGCGCTCATCCTCGACCCGCCCCGCGTGGGCTGCCACCCCCGGGCCATCGAGGGCGTACTGCGGCTGAGGCCTCGCCGCGTGGTCTACGTGTCTTGCGACCCGGCCACCCTGGCCCGCGACCTGCGCCGCCTCTGCGACGGCGGCTACCGGCTGCTGGACGTGACGCCCCTGGACATGTTCCCCCAGACCTACCACATCGAGTGCGTGGCCACGCTGGCACCGGAATGACCGAGCCCCGTCTCGTCCTCGCCTCGGCCTCGCCCAGGCGGCAGGAGCTTCTCTCCCTGCTGGGGATCCCGTTCCTCGTCGACCCGCCCGATATCGACGAGTCCCTGCCCGAGCGCTCGCCCAACGTCCCGGCCGTGGCCCGCAGCCTGGCGCGGCGCAAGGCCCTCACGGTGGCCGAAAGGCATCCGGGCGCCGTCGTACTGGCCGGGGACACGGTCGTCGCCCTGAAGGGGCGGCTGCTGGGCAAGCCCGCCAGCCCGGCCGAGGCAGAGGCCATGCTGCGGGCACTGATGGGCAGGGAACACCGGGTGGTCACCGCCGTGGCCGTAGCGCAAGGGCGAAGAGCATGGGCCGGCCACGCCTCCACCCGTGTGCGTCTGCGCCCCTTCGACGACTCGGAGCTGCGCGCCTACGCCGAAAGCGGCGCCGCCTTCGATAAGGCTGGCGCCTACGCCATCCAGGACGAGGAGTTCCGGCCGGTGCTCGCTTACTCCGGCTGCTACTGCAACGTGGTCGGGCTGCCCGTGGCCTTAGCCGCGGCCCTGCTGGTCGAGGCAGGTGTGCCGGTAGAGGTGCAAACGGAGCAACTGCCGGCGGACTGCCCCTCTTGCCCGCTGTGGCGAAAGGCCCCTGGCCTGTTGTGCCCGGCAGCGAGGCGCTAGAATGGCGGTCGAGGCATGAGCGACCCCATCCTGGACCCCCTGAACCCGCGCCAGCGCGAGGCCGTCACCCACACCGAGGGCCCGCTGCTCATCATCGCCGGGCCGGGCTCGGGCAAGACGCGGGTCATCGCCCACCGCATCGCCTACCTCTTGGCGCACCGGCGCGTGCGCCCCTACCGGATCCTGGCCGTCACCTTCACCAACAAGGCGGCACGGGAGATGCACGAGCGGGTGGTCTCCCTGGTGGGAGAATCGGTGGGGCAGGAGATGACCATCTGCACCTTTCACTCCCTGTGCGCCCGCATTCTGCGGGCCGACGGCCACCATATCGGCGTTCCCCGCACCTTCGCCATCTACGACGAGGACGACCAGCAGGCGGCGGTGCGCCAGGCCCTGGCCGAGCTGGACCTGGACGCGAAGCGGACACCGCCCGGGGCAGTGCTGTCGCTCATCTCCCGCGCCAAGGCCGAGATGCGCTCGCCCCAGGCCATGGCTGCCCTGGCCCAGAGCTACTTCCAGGAGGTGGCCGCCCGCGTCTACCAGGTCTATCAACGCATCCTGGAGGACAACTCGGCCCTGGACTTCGACGACCTGCTCAACAAGACCGTACAGCTCTTCCAGGAGCACGAGGAGGTACGGGCCCGATACGCCGAGCGATTCCTCTACCAGCACGTGGACGAGTTCCAGGACACCAACGTGGCCCAGTACGCCCTGGCCAAGCTGCTGGCCGAGCCCCACCGCAACCTGTGCGTGGTGGGCGACCCTGACCAGTCCATATACACCTGGCGGGCAGCCGACATCCGCAACATCCTCAGCTTCGAGCACGACTTTCCGGAGGCGAAGGTAGTCTTCCTGGAGCAGAACTATCGCTCCACTCAGTCCATCCTGGACTGCGCCCGGCACGTCATCGCCAAGAACCGCCAGCGCAAGGAAAAGGGCCTCTGGACGGAGAACGGCCCCGGCCTGCCCGCTCTGGTCTACGAGGCCTTCGACGAGGTGGAGGAGGCGTCCTTCGTGGCCGCCGAGGTGGAACGACTGGCGCGGGAGGAGAGGCGGCCCTACCGCCACTTCGCCGTCATGTACCGCACCAATGCCCAGTCGAGGCCGCTGGAGGAGGCGTTCCTGCGCCGCGGCATCCCCTACCGCCTGGTGGGGGGCGTCCGCTTCTACGAGCGCCGCGAGGTCAAGGACCTGCTGGCCTACCTGCGCCTGATCCAGAACCCCTTCGATTCGGTGGCCCTGCTAAGGGTGCTGAACGTGCCCCCCCGGGGCATCGGCGAGCGTACGGCCCTGGAGCTGCAGCGCTGGGCGCGGGAGCTGGGGGTGCCCCTGTACGCCGCCCTGCAGCTCCTGGCCGAGCAGGAAAAGGACTCGCCCTCGCCCGAGGCCGTCGCGGCGCCGCGGCCTGGCTTCCAGCGGCGGGCGGTGGGCGCCCTGCTGCGCTTCCTGGGCACCGTCAACCAGCTCATCGCCCTGGCACCCGACCTGGGCCTCTCGCAACTGGTGGACGCCGTCATCGAGACCACCGACTACCGCTCGTACATCCTCTCGGAGCCCCGGGGCGAGGAGCGCTGGGAGAACGTGGAGGAGCTGCGGTCGGTGGCCGCCACCTACGACGAGCTGAAGCCTCAGGACGCCCTCTCGGCCCTGCTGGAGGACGTGGCCCTGGTGACGGACGTGGACCGCTACGACGAGCGGGCCAACGCCGTCACCCTCATCACCCTGCACGCCGCCAAGGGGCTGGAGTTCCCGGTGGTGTTCATCGTGGGCCTAGAGGAAGGCCTACTGCCCCACATCCGCTCCTTCGATGACCCCGACCAGATGGAGGAGGAGCGCCGCCTCTGTTACGTGGGTATGACCCGGGCCAAGGAGCTGCTCTATCTGGTGCGAGCCTTCCGGCGCACCCGCGGCGGGCCCCATCCGCCCTCGCGGTTCCTGGCCGACATCCCGTCCCACCTGCTAGCCGCAGCCGGGCCGCGCCGGCCTGCCCAGCTCTACGCCGCCGCCGCTGCCCCTCCTGCCAATAACGGCTCCCCGCCTCCGGCCTTCAAGGCCGGCGACAGGGTGCGTCATCCTCGCTTCGGTGAAGGGGTAGTGGTCTCCTGCACTCCCACCGGCGACGACCTGCTGGTGACCGTCGCCTTCAAGGGCGAGGCGGGCGTCAAGAAGCTCATGGCCTCGCTGGCGCGGCTGGAGCCCCTGGGGCCCTAGGAGGGGCCAGGGCGGTGCCCGGTTGACCTCCCAGGACGCTATGGACTGGTTCTTCGATCACGGTGTCAGGATCCTGGGCATAATAGTCGCCCTGGTGCCGGTGTACCTCGTCTTCCGGGTACTCTTCCCCCGCCTGCTGGGCCGTGTCCTCTCTCATCCGGCGGTGGACATGGACTTCCGTCGGCGGGTGGAGACCCTGGCCTCGGCTGCCAACTGGCTGGTGCTGGCGGTGCTCATCGTCATTGGCCTGCTGACGGTGCTGCCGGAGCTGGGCATCAACATCGCCGCCGTGCTCACGGGCCTGGGCATCACCGGGGTGGCCCTGGCCCTGGGCGCCCAGCTACTGGTGCGGGACCTCATAAATGGCATTTTCATCCTGCTGGAGGACCAGTTCCGCAAGGGCGACTACATCGCGGTGGGCAACCTTCAGGGCATCGTGGAGGACCTCAGCCTGCGCCGCACCGTGCTGCGGGACTGGAGTGGCGTGCTGCATTCCATACCCAACAGCCTCATCGGCACCGTCTCCAACTACACCCGCGGCGCCGGGGGCATCTACCTGACGGTGCGGGTGGCCTACGGGGAGGACCTGGAGCGGGTGCGGCGCATCGTCGATGGGGTGGGCGACTCGCTGGCCCGCGACCCCGTGTGGGCGCAGCACGTGGTGGAGCCGCCCCGCCTCGCCTGGGTGGAGGCGGTGGACGACCAGGGCGTGGTCTTGCGGGTGCGGGGCATGGCCAGGCCGGGCTGCCAGTGGGAGCTATCGGGGGTGCTGCGCCAGCGGCTGATGGAGGCGTTCGTCCGGGAAGGGGTGCGCGTCCCCTTCCCCTCCCACGTGCTGGCCCAGGACGAGGACCGCAAGGGCTAGCCCTTCACCACGCCGATGGGGCGCATGCGGGCCACCTTGAGGGATATCCCCGCCTCGTGCAATACCTCCACCACATCGGCCACGTCCTTGTAGGCCTCGCTGGCCTCCTCGGCCAAGAGCGCCCGGTTCTGCGCCCGCACGATGATGCCCTGGGCAGCCAGCTTCTCGGCAATGTCGACGCCGCGGAGCATGCGCTTGGCCGCGGCCCGGCTCTGGACGCGCCCGGCCCCGTGGCAGGTCGAGCCCCAGGTCTCCTCCATCGCCTTCTGGGTGCCCACCAGCAGGAACGAGTACCGCCCCATGTCCCCCGGCACCAGCACCGGCTGCCCGATCCGGCGGTAGCGAGCGGGTACGTCGGGATGGCCGGGCGGGAAGGCGCGGGTCGCCCCCTTGCGATGCACGCAGACCGTCAGCTCGCGGCCGTCCATGCGGTGGCGTTCGATCTTGGCGATGTTGTGGGCCACGTCGTACACCAGATGCATGCCCATGTCGCGCGGGTCGCGGCCCAGAACGCGGGCGAAGGCCTGCCGTACCCAGTGAGTGATGATCTGGCGGTTGCAGAAGGCGAAGTTGGCCGCCGCCGTCATGGCCGCCAGGTACTCCTGTCCCTCCTTGGAGCGGATCGGCGCACAGGCCAGCTGGCGGTCGGGCAGGTGGATGTTGTAGCGCTTGGCGGAGGCCTCCATCACGTCCAGATAGTCCTCGCAGGTCTGGTGACCCAAACCACGGGAGCCGCAGTGGACGAAGACCACCACCTGACCAGGCTCGTGGATGCCCATGGCCGCCGCCTTCTCGGCGTCGTAGATATGGTCGATGACCTGTACCTCCAGGAAGTGGTTGCCGGAACCCAGAGTGCCAAGCTGGGGGGCTCCCCGCTCCTTGGCCCGCTTGCTCACCTTCTCGGGGTTGGCGCCTGGCAGGGCACCGCCGCCCTCTATGGCCTCCAGGTCCTCGGGCCAGCCGTAGCCCTGCTCCACCGCCCAGCGGGCGCCCTTGACCAGAACCTGGTCGATCTCCTTCATGGAGACCTTCACCAGGCCCTCGCTGCCCACCCCCGAGGGGATGTCGCGGAAGAGCTGGTTCACCAGCTCCCGCAGCTTGGGGCGCACGTCCTCCTCCCGCAGGTCGGTGCGGACGACACGGGTGCCGCAGTTGATGTCGAAGCCCACCCCTCCAGGCGAGATGACGCCGTCTTCCACCCGCATGGCAGCCACGCCGCCGATGGGGAAGCCGTATCCCCAGTGGATGTCGGGCATGGCCAGGGAATACTTGACGATGCCGGGCAGGAAGGCGACGTTGGCCACCTGCTCGATGGCCATGTCCTCGCCGATGTGCCCCAGCATCTCCTCCGAGGCGTAAATGAGTCCGGGCACCCTCATGCCCGGCTTGTACTCCTGAGGCAGGAGCCAGCGCCAGTCGTCGATCTTCTGCAGGACCTTCTTCCAGTCCTTGGCCATCGCCTACCACCCCTCAGTCCATGCGGCCGTCGACCCGCAGGAAGAATTCCAGGACGAGACGGCGGGCCTCGGCGCTCTCGCCCATGATGCCGTGGGGCGCTCCGGGCACCACCGCGAGCTGCGCGCCGGGGATGCCGTCCGCCAGCTCTCGGCCCCAGTCGAGGGGCACTACCCGGTCGGCGTCGCCGTGCACGACGATGGTGGGGGCGCGCACCTCGGCCAGCCGCGGCCGCAGGTCCACGTCCAGGTATGCCTCGATGTTCTCCACCTCGGCGGCACAGAGCCGCGCCCACTGCTCCTCGCTCAGGGAGGCGGCGGCGTGCTCGGCCAGCCGCCGGTACTCGGCCTGCCACTCCTCCAAGCGTCCGTCGGCCTCCGCTGCCGGCCGCTCCCACAGGGCGGCCAGAGAAACGCGGGCCTCCAGGGGGCGCCGGCGCAAGATGGCCAGAGCCCCCTCGCGACGCAGGGCCTCCGCCTCTTCCCTGACCACCCTCGTCAGGCCACGGTCGGACTCGGGGTGGAAGAGCCTGGCGGCGGTGTTGGCCAGGGCCAGGGAGCGCACCCGCTGCGGGCTGCCCAGGGCCAGCAGCAGGGCGATGGGCCCGCCGGCGGAACTGCCGATGATGTGGGCCTGCTCCAGTCCCAGGTGGTCCATGAGGGCGAGCAGGTCTCCCACTTGGGCGTCCAGGGACCAGCCGTCGTGGGGCAGAGATGACCATCCACAGCCGCGCCGGTGGTAGACCACGGCCCGGTAATGAGGGACGAACTCCTCCAGCCACTCGTAAGTACGGGGCTGGAGGCGATAGGCCGGGCCGGCGAAGCCCCCGTGGATGAAGAGCACGGGAAGGCCTGAGCCCCGCACATCGTACCAGAGGCGCACGCTATCGGTCTCCAGGTAAGGCATGGACAGCACCCCCACGTCGAAAGAGGGACGCTAGATGTCGAACACCACGCGGGCCCGCCACCAGCCGTCTTCTCGGCTGACCTGCAGGAGGTGGCGGGTGACGCCCTTGATGCCCACGCGCAGCTCGTGGCGCTGGGGGTCCATGCGCTCGCCCCAGGCGCGGGCG
>BEIA01000010.1 GCA_002898715.1 bacterium HR24
GCTGCCGGTGCTGGGCATCTGCCTGGGGCACCAGGTCGTCGCGCGCGCCTTCGGGGCGCGCACCTTCAAGCTCAAGTTCGGGCACCGGGGGGCCAACCACCCCGTGAAGGACCTGCACACGGGGCGGGTCTTCATCACCTCGCAGAACCACGGTTACGCCGTCGACCCCGATGGCCTGCACGGGGGCATCCAGGTCTCCCAGGTGCACCTGAACGACGGCACGGTGGAGGGCCTCTGGCACCAGGAACTGCCGGTGCTGACCATCCAGTACCACTCGGAGGCGTCGCCGGGGCCGCTGGACAATGTCTACATCTTCGACCGCTTCTTGGAGATGGTGAAGGCGCACAGGGAGGCGAGATGAGCATTCAGTTGCTGCGGGCCGGCCGACGTCACGCTGCGGCCATCGCTCGGGTGGGGCAGGAGATCCTAGCCGAGATGGGTGCCCAGGCCGCCGCCTTGGCACTGCCCATGACCGCCGAAGGAGTGGCCCAACGCATAACTGCCTACCGCGGGCGCGGGGCCATGTTTCTGGCCCGGGACGGGCGCCGTCCTGTCGCCTTTGCCGCCCTGGAGCCCGATGCCAGCGACCCGGAGACCTGCGTGCTGGGCGTGTGGGTGCTCAGGGACTACCGCCGCCGGGGCATCGGGCGGGAACTGGCGCTGATGGCGCTGGAAGTAGCCAGGGGCAAGGGGTATCGCCGCTTGCGGGGCACCATACCGGAGGGGAACGAGGCGGCCCTGAGCTTCTTCGGTGAGCTGGGCTCGCTGGCCCAGGCCGTGGGCGGCGGCATGCAGTACGAGCTGCCGCTGTGAAGAGATCTGTGAACGAGGGACAGGGAGCTGCAACGTATGGATAGTCCGCGGAAGGTCCTAATCATAGGCTCGGGACCCATCGTTATCGGGCAGGCGGCCGAGTTCGATTACTCCGGCTCCCAGGCCTGTCGCTCCCTCCGCGAGGAGGGCATCCAAACCGTCCTCGTCAACCCCAACCCGGCCACCATCATGACCGACGAGGACATCGCCGACACCGTGTACATCGAGCCCCTCACGGTGGAGGTGTTGGCACGAATCATCGATAGGGAGCGGCCCGACGGCCTCCTGGCCACCCTGGGCGGCCAGACCGGCCTCAACCTCGCCGTGGCCCTGGCCGATGCCGGTGTCCTCGATGAGTACGGTGTAAAGGTCTTGGGCACCCCTATCGAGTCCATCCGCAAGGCCGAGGACCGGGAGCTCTTCAAGCGCCTGCTGGACGAGATCGGCGAGCCGCGGCCCGAAAGCGAGACGGTCACCACCCTGGAGGACGCCCGGCGGGTGGCCAGGGAGCTGGGCTTCCCGATAGTGGTGCGCCCCGCCTACACCCTGGGCGGCACCGGCGGCGGCATCGCCCACGACATGGAAGAGCTGGAGCATATCGTCTCCATCGGTCTGAAGGCATCGCCCATCCACCAGGTACTGCTGGAGCGCTGCCTGCTCGGCTGGAAGGAGCTCGAGTACGAGGTAATGCGCGACAGCGCCGACAACTGCATCACCGTGTGCAACATGGAGAACCTCGACCCCATGGGCGTCCACACGGGCGACAGTATAGTGGTGGCCCCGAGCCAGACGCTCACCGACAAAGAGTACCATATGCTGCGCTCGGCCGCCCTCAAGATCATCCGTGCCCTGCGCATCGAGGGCGGGTGCAATATCCAGTTCGCCCTGGCGCCGCGCCGGGAGATAGCCTCCTGGGCCCTCTCGCCCGAGGGCCGGCCGCCGTACTACGTCATCGAGGTCAACCCCCGGGTCTCTCGCAGCTCTGCCCTGGCGTCCAAAGCCACTGGCTACCCCATCGCCCGGGTGGCGGCCAAGATCGCCGTGGGCAAGAGGCTGGACGAGATCGCCAACCGGGTGACGGGCAAGACAACGGCGGCCTTCGAGCCGGCTCTGGACTACGTGGTAGTCAAGATCCCCCGCTGGCCCTTCGACAAGTTCCCCCTGGGCGAGCGGCGTATCGGCACACAGATGAAGGCCACCGGCGAAGTGATGGCCGTCGCGCGCACCTTCGAGGAGGCATTGCAGAAGGCGGTTCGCTGCCTCGAGTTCGGCGGTCGCACGCTGTTGTGGGAAGACCCTTCCTGGACGGAGGAGCAGGTCCGGCAGCTCATTGCCGAGCCCAACGACCAGCGTCTGTGGGCCATCATGGCCGCGCTGCGCCGGGGCATGGAGCCCATGCAGGTCTCGCTGCTGTCCGGCATCGACCCCTGGTTCGTGGAGAAGCTCGCCGGGCTGGTGGCGCTGGAGTGGAGGCTGCTGTCCGAGCCACTGACGCCAGAGCTCCTGCGCTCGGCCAAGCGCAAGGGCTTCCCCGACCGCGACATCGCCACCCTGGCTGACATGCTGCCCGAACAGGTGCGCGAGCTGCGCCAGAAGTGGGGCATCCGCCCCGTCTACAAGATGGTAGATACGTGCGCGGCCGAGTTTGAGGCCGAGACGCCCTATTTCTACAGCACGTACGAGGACGACCCCGAGGCGGAGAACGAGGCCAGCGCCCTGGCGGGGCCTAAGGCGCTGGTCATCGGCTCCGGCCCCATACGCATCGGCCAGGGCATCGAGTTCGACTATTGCTCGGTACACGCCGTTTGGGCGCTGGAGGAGGAGGGCTACCGGGCCATCATCGCCAACTGCAACCCCGAGACGGTCTCCACCGACTTCGACACCAGCGACCGGCTCTACTTCGAACCTCTGGACGAGGAAGGGGTGCGCGACATCCTAGAGAACGAGGCGGGCGACGGCGCGCCGCCGGCCAGCATCGTGCAGTTCGGCGGCCAGACCGCCATCAACCTGGCCGTGCCCCTGGACAGGGCCAACCTGCCCATCCTGGGCTCCAGCGCGGAGACCATCGACATCGCCGAAGACCGGGCCCGCTTCGAGGCCCTGCTGGAAGACCTGGGCATACCCCGCCCGCCCGGCGCAGCGGTGGAGAGCCTGGAGGAAGCGCTGGAGACGGCTGGCCGCATCGGATACCCCGTGCTGGTGCGCCCCAGCTACGTGCTGGGAGGCCGCGCCATGGAGATCGTCCAGGGGCCGCGGGAACTGATACGTTATGTCGAGGAAGCCGCCCAGGTGGGGCAGGGCCGCGCCATCCTCATCGACAAGTACCTGGAGGGCATCGAGGCCGAAGTGGATGCCATCTGCGACGGCCACGATATCCTCATCCCCGGCATTATGCAGCACATCGAGCGGGCGGGCGTCCACTCCGGCGACTCCATGGCCGTCTACCCCGCCATCGGCCTCACAGCCGAAGAGGTGGAGACCATCGTCGACTACACGCGCCGCATCGCCCTGGAGCTGGGCGTGCGGGGACTCATGAACGTGCAGTTCGTTATCATGCGCGAGGGCGGCCGCTCCGCCGTTTATGTGCTGGAAGTGAACCCGCGTTCCAGCCGCACCGTGCCCTTCATCTCCAAGGCTACGGGCGTCCCCATGGTGCGCCTGGCGGTGAAGGCCATGCTGGGCAAGCGGCTGCCCGAACTCGGCTACCCCTATGGCCTGTGGCCCAAGCAGGGGTTGGTGGCGGTGAAGGCCCCCGTGTTCTCCATGTCCAAGCTGGCCGGCGTGGACACCCACCTGGGGCCCGAAATGAAGTCTACAGGCGAAGTGATGGGCATCGACCGCGACTTCCGCTCCGCGCTGGCCAAGGCGCTGCAGGCAGCCGACCTGGCGCTGAAGCCCGGCGGCGTCGTCCTGCTCTCCCTGGCCGATCGCACCAAACCGGAGGCGATCCCCATCATCCGCCGACTGGCCCAGGCGGGCTGCCGGCTGTATGCCACCGAGGGCACGGCGGCCCTGATCCGGGCCCTTGGGCTGGAGGTAGCCGAGGTCACCAAGCGGCTGGACCAGGGGCATCCCAACGTTATCGATGTCATCGACCAGGGGCTCGTAGATGTGGTCATCAACACGCCCGAGGGCTCGCAGACAGCCACCCTGCGCGATGGCTTCTACATCCGGCGCGCGGCGGTGGAAAAGCGCGTCCCCTGCTTCACCTCGCTAGACACGGCCCGGGCAGCGGTGGAGGCCATGCTGGTAGACCCGGGCCACTACTCGGTCCTGCCCCTGCCCGAGTACCGCAACGGCGCCCGCCCATGACAGCAGAGCGGCTCCAGCTACAGCGGGCGGTGGTGCTCTCGCAGGAGGAGGTGTGCCGCGACACGTTCCTGATGTGGCTATCCTGCCCCGCCCTCGTGCGGGGGGCCGCCCCCGGGCGCTTCCTGATGCTGCGCTGTAGCGACGGCCTCGACCCCCTGTTGCCCCGCCCCATGAGCTACCACCGCTTCCGCGACCGCGACGGCGAGCGGCAGTTCGCCATTCTCTACGATGTGCGGGGCCGCGGCACCCTCTGGCTCTCCCGCCGCCGCCCGGGCGACGAGGTGCTGGCCTTCGGACCGCTGGGCAGGGGGCTACAGGTCCGCCCTGATGCCCGCAACCTGCTGCTGGTGGCAGGCGGCCTGGGCATCGCCGGTCTGGTGGCCCTGGCCGACGAAGCGGTCGCCCAGGGACGCTCGGTGACCCTCCTGGCCGGCGCCCGCACCGCCGTCCGCCTGCTTCCTCCGTCGTTCCTGCCCCCCGAGGTGGAGGTGGTGTACGCCACCGACGACGGCTCGCGGGGCCATCACGGCCCGGTAACAGCGCTGTTGCCGGAGTACCTGGACTGGGCCGATCAGGTCTTCGCCTGCGGCCCAGCGGCGATGTTCGCCGCCATGGCCGAGACCCTGAGAGCGCGAGCGTCGCGGCGGCCGGTACAGGTGCTGATGGAGGAGCGCATGGGCTGCGGCACCGGCATCTGCTATGGCTGCGCCGTCTTTCCGCGTCGGGGCGGGGTGCGACTGGTCTGCAAGGATGGCCCCCGCTTCGACCTGCGCGACCTGTTCTAGCGAAACTGTGAGCGCTCCGTCACGTTAGTATAATTGGGTAGGGCGCCAGCGGACCGTGTGCCCCTAGCGGGCGCAGACGCACGAGTAAGGTGCGGTGATCAGTGGCAAGCCCTACCGCCATGCCCGGAGGGCGCGCCTTTTCCCCTCCCGCCTCTGGCCTGCATCGCCCTGGCGGCTGCGGTGCTCCTGATCAGCTGCGCCGCCAGCGACGCGACACTCCCGCAGCAGACGCCCACGCCGGCCGCCGCGACTCGTACACCCGAGGCCGGCGAGGCTGCGCAGCGCATTGCCGTGGAGCCCTACAGTGGCGACCTGCCCTCAGCCGCTGGCGGACGTCAGATCATAGACATCGTCAGCGGCTCTGTCAGGCCGCTCTCCTGTGTCGAGCAGGTGCGGGCGCAGCAAGCCGACCGGTCTACCTTTGGCTTCGTTAGCGGGAGCGGTCCGGAGTGGCTCATCGCCGGACAGGCCCGCGTCGTAGGCGACCGGGTGGAGGTGACGCAGGCGTTCCGCTTACGGGCGTTCGGCAGCGACGCCGACCAAGGCCGCTGGCTCGTTCAGGGAGCCGGATGGCCACCCGATTCCAGGCAGTTCGCGCTATGGACGGAGCCTTTCTCCTCGGCAGCGTCTTTCGGGAAGGACGATGCCTCCGAGCTTTACGTGTTCGACAGCGAGACTGGCAGCTTGCTCAGGCTGTTCGGCACCACCGGCCTGATCGGGGACGCGGAGTGGTCGCCGCAGGGAGACCGCCTCGCTGTCATGTATCGGGCACCGGGCCTGCGGGTCGCCATTGTATCGGCGGCGGGGGGCCCGCCGGTAGAGGTGCAGGCGCCGGCGGGCATGGAGCTCGTCCTGGCATCCCGCTGTCGCGACCTCTTTCGGGCGTCCTGCTGGTCGCCCGACGGGTCGCTCGTAGCATTGGAAAGAGCGGGCGCCAACTGGCCTGAAGGCATCTACGTTGCCACGGCGGACGGCAGCAGGCTTCAGGCGGTGGTCGAGGGGCCGGCGAGCTTCGTGCAATGGGGTCCTGACAGCAGGTCGCTTCTGGCACTCGTCGGGCAGGAGGGCGCTGCCTGGGAATTGCAGGTGCGTTACCTGGACGGACGCCAGCCGGTGCGCATCGGCGAGGCCTGGTTTGCCGGGTGGTCTCCCGACGGCCGCCTGATCGCCTACACTCGAGGCGAGTGCGCCGCGCAGGAACTGGTGCTGACCGACCCATCGGGGGCTACATCGCGGGTGCTCGCGACTGGGCTGGGCGCAGTGCTGGGATTCGTGTGGTCGCCTCGCGGCGATTTCCTGGCCCTCTCCAGCCTCGGGCGGCCCACCGACAATGCGGGGCTGCTGCTGGTCGAGCCCTCGACGCGGGCCGCGCACCGGCTCAGCAACGACCCGATGCTGGTCTCGTGGGCCCCGACAGGCGGACAGCTCATCGCTGCCCCCTTCGTGGGCGACCGGTGCACGTAGTGGTCGAAACAGGGCGGGCCAGGCTATACTCTTGCCAGCGATAACCCGAGGCAGGAGGTGTGCCATGTCCGGCCACGTGTTGCGCGTGGGCAACATCGAGGTCATCGAGCTACTGGACACGCCCATGGCCTTCCCCTTCGAGGCCTTCTTCCCCCAACAGGGGCCGCAGCCGTTCGAGGCCTACCGCCAGCTCTACCCGGGCGCCTACTCGCCCGATGGCCGCTTCCAGACCTATGCCCAGGCGTACGTGGTGCGGGCCGGCGGTCGCACCATCCTCGTCGATACCGGCGTGGGCCCCGGACCCCATGACTGGCTGGGCGGCGCCCGCGGCCGTCTCGTGGACGACATGCAGGAGAAGGGAGTACGCCCGGAGGACATCGATATCGTCGTCTTCACCCACCTGCATGGCGACCACGTGGGCTGGACCCTGCAATACGAGGCCGGCTCTCCCCGGCCCACCTTCCCTCGCGCCCGCTACTACGTGCCCCAGGCCGACTGGGACTTCTTTACCGACCCCTCCCGAGTCGGCCAGTGGGGCACCGACAGGACCATCGTGCCCCTTAAGGACCTGGGGGCGCTGGAGCTGTTCAGCGGCGAGGTGACCCTGGCCGATGGGGTGACCACCATGCCCACGCCGGGTCACACCCCTGGCCACACCAGCATCCTGCTTGCCTCGCTGGGGGAGCGGGCGCTCATCTGCGGCGACCTGGCCCACCACCCCGCCCAGGTGGACCAGCCCTCCTGGGTGCCCGCTTTCGACACCGACGGCGCACAGGCAGCGCAGACCCGCAGCCGGGTCCTGGACATGCTGGAGTCGGAGGGGCTCGTGGCGGTCTTCTGCCACTTCCCTGTGCCCGGTTTCGGCCGTGTAGTCAGGCTGGAGGGGCGTCGCGTCTTCCGCGCCCTGTGAGAGAGCGCAGCGACAGCATGCCCCGGGCCCCATGGGGCCCGGGGCATGCTAACAGACGCGCAGGCCCATCGGTCGCGCTCGTGCCCGGCCGACGGCTGGACGTCCGCGCAGACTACGGTCGCTAGCCGCTAGCGGTCGATTGCAGGGCGAAGTGCTGCACGCTCGCCTTGGCCGCCACCCTCTGGGCGATATCCATGATGGCACGCGCCACCGGCGAGTCGGGGTCGGCCTCCACGATAGGCAGGCCACGGTCGGCCCCCTCTCTCACCGTCGGGTCCAGGGGCACCTCGCCCAGAAAGTCCAGCCCCAGGCGGGACGCCACCTCCCGGACGAGTCCGTGGCCGAAGATGTCCACCCTGCCCTGGCAGTGAGGGCAGACGAAGTAGCTCATGTTCTCCACCACGCCGAAGACGGGCACGTTCAGCCGCTCGAACATGCTCACCGCCTTCAGCGAGTCCTCCACGGATACGGAGTTCGGGGTGGTAACGATGACAACGCCGGTGACCGAGGCCTCCTGGGCCAGGCTCATAGAGGCGTCACTGGTGCCCGGCGGCAGGTCCACCACCAGGTAGTCCAGCTCCCCCTCCTCACTCCAGGGCACATCGTGCAGCAACTGGCGCACGCCCGTGCCGATCATGGGCCCCCGCCAGATGACAGCGGTGCCCGGCTTGAGCAGGAAGCCTAGAGAGACCACCTTCAGACCGTACCGCTCGACGATGGAGAGGCCCCGCTCGGCCTGGAATCCGGCCGGCAGGCCCAGCATGGTAGGGATATTGGGGCCCGTCAGGTCGGCGTCCAGCAGCCCCACGCGGGCACCGAAGCGGCGCAGGGCGAGGGCCAGGTTGACAGCGATGGTGGACTTGCCGACGCCTCCCTTGTTGGAGGCCACGGCGATGATGTTGCGCACGCCCTCTACCGGCCGGGGACCGCGCTGCCGGGTGGCCCGCACCTCGGCCTGCATCTCCACCTCGGCATGCTCCACTCCGGGCAGGGCCAGCAGCAGTTCCTCAGCCTGACGCTTCATCTGCTCGCGCACGGGACAGGCAGGCGTTGTCAGGGTGATGGTCACCTTCACGTTGCCGCCACAGATGGCCACGTCTTCGTCTTTAACGAAGCCGAGGCTGACGATGTCCCGGTGCAGGTCCGGGTCCTGGATGCGACTCAGGGCAGCCAGGACAGCTTCCCGGCTGACCTGACCGTCCTCAGGCCTCTTCTCGGCCATATGCTGGACCTCCTGTCGGTGCCTCTTCTTCGATGTCCGATGTCTCCACCACGAAACGGCAGCACTCGGCCCCCCGCGCCATGAACTGCTCGCAGCGCACTGGGCGGCCGAGCAGCCGGCCGAGGAGGGCCATGTGCCACTGGCACACCTCCTCGTAGGACTGCGCTACCCGATAGTAAAGGCAGTTGTAGTCCAGTATCTCGAAGCCCTTTTCGGTGCGGCGCCACTCGGCCAAAGCCCCCTCTTCGGTCATCAGGCGGGCAAGCACCTGCACCCGTTGGGAAAGAGGCCTGCCTTCCACCAGGGGCAAATACTGGGCTGCAGCCTTCTCCAGCGCCCTCGCCAGAAGCCGTCGCCGCCTTTCGGAGGCGGAGACGTTGCTCGCTTCGGCTTCCTCCATATGCCCCACTTCCTCCAGGAGGAGCAGGGCCAGCCGGTCGTAGCGCTTGGGGTAGCAGTCGTGGCCGGCGGGGGTGAGGGCGTAGAGGTGATGGGGGCGGCCGCTGCTGCGACGCACCTCTCGGGAGGTGACCAGCCGGTCGCGCTCCAGGGCCATGAGGTGCTGGCGCACGGTAATGCGGGCGAGCCCCAACGCCCTGGCCAGGTCGTCGATAGTGGCATCGCCGTAACGCTTGAGGTGGTCGAGTATCTGTCTCTTAGTGGGGTGCATGACGGCCCTTGGCGGCGGTGGTTGACCCGCTCCCTAACATCCCGACTGTTACCCGATTTTAATCCGGGGCGGCTACCGTGTTGCGGTAAGCACCGTCCACTAGCAGTATACCATGGGGCGAGGATGGAGGCACTGTTGGAAGGATTGATAAAGTGGAAACTGTAAATACCACCGATAGCTTGACAGCCGGCGGGCGCCTTGCTATACTGGCGGCGCTGGTGAAGATTGTAACAAAGTCCCCTTGGGGACGCAACAAAATCGGCTGCGGCAACGTTAAACATTTTGAGGAGGTGAACGAAGTGAGCGAGGCGGCTGTGGAGGAGCGGGAGACTCAGGTGATAGAGTGCCGCCACCACTGGGTCATCGAGACGCCCAGCGGGAGCCTCAGCGTGGGCCGCTGCCGCCGCTGCGGCGCGGTGCGGGAGTTCCGCAACTCCATGCCCGACACCTACTGGGACGAGGAGTCCTCCGTGGGCGCCTGGGGCAAGAGGTCTTCGGCGGCGTCGGCCGGAGAGAAGGCCCAGGCAGGCGAGGCCGACAGCGAGCCGGCGCTAGCGCTCTAGCACCTTCCTCGCGACGTGCGGAGGGGCCCCGCCGCGGCGGGGCCCTCTTTTCCCGCCCCCCGCTGGCGCGTTCCAGACCGCCTTGTCCCGCGCCGCCCCTTATAATGGCCTCGAGATGGACCTGCGAGTGCACATCGGTGGCGGCAAACGGGGGCTGGTGCTGGCCAACCCCGTCCTCACCGCCTCCGGGTGCTTCGGCAACGGCATCGAGTTCCTGCGCGTCTTCGACATCCAGCGCCTGGGCGGCATCGTCAGCAAGGGCATAACCTTGCGCCCGCGCCTCGGCAACCCCCAGCCGCGCATCGTGGAGACGCCGGCCGGCATGATCAACTCTATCGGCCTGCAGAACGTGGGCGTGGACGCGGTGCTCCGGGAGCTGGCGCCTATCTGGGCCACCTGGAGCGTGCCCGTCATCGCCAACATCGCTGCCGAGCGCGTGGAGGACTATGCCGAGCTGGCCCGCCGCCTGGACGAGGCGCCTGGCGTCTCGGCCCTGGAGCTGAATATCTCCTGTCCCAACGTGGAGAACGGGCTCGAGTTCGGCTCCAGGCCCGAGCCGGCAGCAGCTGTTGTGCAGGCGGTGCGGCAGGCCACGGGCCTGCCCGTCATCGTCAAGCTGACGCCCACCGCCGGCGACGTGGTGGCCGTGGCCGCCGCCGTCGTGGAGGCAGGGGCCGATGCCCTGACCATCGCCAACACCTTCCCTGCCCTGAGCATCGATATCCAGCGCCGTCGGCCCGCGCTGGGATGGGGCTCTGGCGGCCTTTCTGGCCCGGCCATCCGCCCCATCGTCCTGAAGATGGTGTACGACGTTGCTCGCGCCGGCCTGGGCGTTCCCATCATAGGCTGTGGGGGCATCGCCACCTGGCAGGACGCGGTGGAGTACCTCATGGCCGGGGCCAGCGCCGTGCAGGTCGGTACGGCCACCTTCTTCAACCCGCGCGCCCCCCTGGAGGTGCTGGAGGGCTTGCAGGAGTTCCTGCGCCAGGAGGGCATCGAAGAGCTGCGTGAACTGGTAGGAGCGGCCGTTAGCGCGGGGCAGGCGAAAAAGGTGTATTCTGGGGCCGAGGGCTAGCCAGTAAGACCCCGTTCCTGGTATGAAAATGGGGGAGGGCTAGTCTGGACACGGCTGACGGCGGCCGGCCACCGGGGCCGGCGGAGGTGCTCATGGCAGGAGAGGGCGAGGGAGGAAGGAGATGGGGTCTCCGCCATTAGCAGTCGAGTCCGCCCGGCCGACAGGCCGGCGCTGGGGCGGCCTTCCGCCCTGGACATGGGAGCTGGCCTTGGCCAGCCTGCCTGTCCTCCTGGGGCTGGCGGTGCGGCTGGTCCACGTCCTGCCGGCGGGATTCCCCCTGAACGACGGCGGCATGTTCTACGTCATGGCGCTGGATATCCAGCGCCACGGCTTCGGCCTGCCTGACTTCACGTCGTACAACGGCTTGCGCATACCTTTCGCCTACCCGCCTCTGGCCTTCTACCTGGCCGCTGCTCTGGACAAGGTCGGGCCCTGGTCCCTGGCCGATGTGATGCGTTTCCTCCCCCTGTCGGCCAGTGTGCTGAGCATCGGCGCCCTGTATCTGCTAGCGCGGACGGTGATGGGCCGCGGGCTGGTGCCGCTGGTGGCGGCCGTCGCCTTCGCCCTGGCGCCACGTAGCTTCATCTGGCAGATCGTCGGCGGAGGCCTGACCCGGGCGTTGGGGCAGCTACTGGCGATCCTTGCCTTGTGGCAGGGCTACCTGATGTTCAGGGAGGGCAAGGGGCCGCGCCCGCTGGCCATCGTCCTCGCCTCCCTGGCTGTCCTCACCCACCCAGAAATGGGCTGGCTGGTAGCCTTCAGCTACGCCTTCTTCTTCGTCACCATGGGCCGAAGCCGGACAGGCGTGGTGAGCGCGGCGGTGACCGCATCGGCCGTGGCCGCGCTGACCACGCCTTGGTGGCTGACGGTGCTGCTGCGTCACGGCATCGAGCCGCTGCTGGCGGCCGCCCAGACGGGCAAGACCGACTGGCTGTCGTGGAAGTTCATCAACATGATCCAGCCGTACTTCACCGAGGAGCCCTTCTTCCCGCTGCTGGCGCTGCTCATGTATGCCGGCGGCGTCATCTCTGCCTTCAAGGGCGAACTGTTCGTGCCGGCCTGGTTCCTGCTCATCCTGTACATAGACCCGCGCGTGGCCTACACCAGTGCCATGGTGCCCGGCTCCCTGCTGGCAGGTGTGGCGGTGTCCACGCTGCTGGACGTGGCCCAGCGAGAAGGCAGGGCCCTGCGGCTCCCACGCTGGCTGTTGGAGGCGCGGGCGCGCTGGCGGCGGTGGGCGCTCCTCGCTGCACGGCCCTGGCCGGTGGTGGGGCTGCTGCTGCTAGCAACCTACGGCACCTACTCTTCGGTGAAGGCGGACCGAGCGCCGGAATCGCCCCTGCTCTACGTGCCCGACGACGCCCGGGCGGCCATGTCGTGGATAGCCAGCAGCACGCCGGGAACGGCCAAGTTCGTCATCGTCGAGGGGCGCTACAACCCGTGGATCGATGCTATCTCGGAGTGGTTCCCGGCCCTGACGGGCCGCGTGAGCATCGCCACCATCCAGGGCTTCGAGTGGCTGGGGCTGCGGCGGTACGAAAGCCAGCATTTCTTGTACTGGGCATTCCAGGACTGCGCCTATCAGCAGGCATCGTGCCTTGATCAGCGGGCCATCATCTACAACACGGCCTTCACGCACGTCTTCTTGCCGAAGGTGGGTAATCAGGACTGCTGCATAACCCTGCGCACCTCGTTGCGGTACGACGCCAACTATCGTGTCATTTACGACGGGCCGGGCGGCACCATCTTCGAACGCGACCGGCCCGACAGGATCACCTACAACCTCCCTGTGAGCTGAGGTGCGCAGGGGCCATGGGCCCTCCCAACGAGAAGCCCCCTCCCTGGTGGCAGGAGACGTGGGTGCTGACCAGGGCTATTTTCGGCATCCTTTTGTGGCCGCTGCTGGCCCTGGTAGCGGTAGTAGTGGCGATAGCCGGCCTGGTGGTGGCCTTCGGCACTGGCTGGCCCTGGGGCCTGATGGCCCTGGCCATTATCGCCCTGGCGGTAGCGGCCTTCGCCTGGTGGGACAGGCGACGCACGCCCCCTCAGGACTGACCGCCGCCTGCCTCGACGACCTCGAAGGTGTATCGGTACCAGGTCCCGTCGGGATAGGGCGCCGTGGGCAGGGCCTGGTCCTCGAACGCCGCCACCGTCGCCGCGCCCCCCTCGCGCACGTACCGCTGGCAGTCCTCCAGGGTCTGCCAGCGCGTTATCTGGCCCATCTGCCCGTCGCCGTGTACGCCCCACAGGTACTGGATTGAGACGAAGCCGGGCTGCCGCTGCAGCACCGACAGGACGCGAGGCATAGCCTGCTCGAGCCGGGCCTGCCACTCCTGACGGTCGCGAATGCGCGTCTTGCGGACGACGATGGAGACCACCATGGCCACCTCCTGGCGCGCCAGTCTCTGTGCCCTGTTATACTGGATACGCCGTGCGAGCGCTAACCGTCGAGGCCCGCATACACGACGTGATGCAGCGGATCGAGACGGCCTGCCATAGGGCCGGCCGCTCTCCCGACGAGGTGACCGTCATCGCCATCGCCAAGGGCTTCCCGGCCGAGGCGGTGCTGGAGGCCTACGCCGCTGGCCTGCGCCATTTCGGCGAGAACCGCGTACAGGAAGCGGCAGCCAAGCGTCCGCGCCTGGCCCATCTGGACGTTACCTGGCACATGGTGGGACACCTGCAGACCAACAAGGTCAGCAGGGCGCTGGAGCTGTTCGACGTCGTCCACAGCGTGGACTCGCTGCGGCTGGCGCAGGAGCTGAGCCGGCGCTCGAGGCGGCGGCTCCCCGTGCTCGTGGAGGTCAACGTGGCCGGAGAGGCCACCAAGTTCGGCTTCCCGCCCGAGGAGGCGGCGGCCGCGGCCGAGGCCATCGCCCGCCTGCCCAACCTCGACGTCATCGGCCTCATGACGGTAGCACCGCTAGCCGACGACCCCGAGGAGGTGCGGCCTGTCTTCCGCCGCCTGCGCGATCTGGCCCGCTCCCTGGGCGTTCCCCACCTTTCCATGGGCATGAGCGACGACTTCGAGGTGGCCATCGAGGAAGGGGCCACCATGGTGCGCCTGGGCCGAGCCATTTTCGGCCCCAGGCCCGGGCCGGCGTGACACACATGGGGCAGGTGCTACCGGCATGAGAATTGCCATCATCGGCGGTGGCGTCATGGGCGAGGCCATAGTCAGCGCCCTGCTCCGGCGGGGCGTGGCGGCCGCCGACGACATCGCCGTGTGCGAGGTGCTGGACGACCGCCGCCGCTACCTGTCCGAGAAGCATGGTGTAGCCACCTTCGCCGACGCCGCCCGGGCTGTGGATGGCGCCGGCCTGGTAGTGTTCGCCGTGAAGCCCCAGGAGTTCCCGGCAGCGGCAGCCCCCCTGGCCGGGCGCCTGGGCGAGCGCTCCGTGCTCTCCATCATGGCAGGGGTACGGCTGGCGAGCATCGTCGCCGCCCTCGGCAGCGACCGGGTGGCGCGGGCCATGCCCAACACGCCTGCCCAGATCGGCGAGGGCATCACCGTATGGACGGCGGCGCCAGGCCTGGACAGCGAGGCGCTGGAGGACATCCGCTGCCTGCTGGGCGCCCTCGGACAAGAGGTCTACGTGGACGACGAGAAGTACGTGGAGATGGCCACCGCCGTCAGCGGCAGCGGGCCAGGCTTCGTCTTCCTGCTGCTGGAGGCGCTGATAGATGGCGCCGTTCATATCGGCCTGAGACGCGAGGTGGCCACCCGCCTGGTATACCAGACGGTGCTGGGCTCCGTGCGATACGCCGAGGTAACGGGCCGGCACCCTGCCGAGCTGAGGGCGCAGGTGGTATCTCCGGGCGGCACCACTGCCGCCGGCCTGCTCGCTCTGGAGAGAGCGGGTGTGAGGGCAGCCATCGTCGAGGCCATCGAAGCCGCCTATCGCCGGGCGCTGGAGCTGGGAGGCAAGTAGCCATCGATACCCTCGCCTATCTCATCCAGATCGTGGCCTATGTGCTCACCCTGGCCATCTTTGCGCGGGCCATCCTCTCCTGGTTCCCCATCGACCCGCGCAACCCGGTGGTGTCGTTCTTGCACGAGATCACGGAGCCAATCCTCGCCCCGCTGCGTCAGGTACTGCCGCGCATAGGCTTCCTCGACCTGTCGCCCCTGGTGGCCATTATCCTCCTGCAGGTAGTGGCGCGCCTGGCTGCCGATGCCCTCACCGGCTAGCGCCTTGCCGCCCTGGGCCCTGCATGGTATGATGACCACGCGCAGGCGAACAAATAAGCTAAAAAGGTGCGTGAGCGGATGAACCAAGAAAACGAGGGCAAGTCCGACCGCCTCCGGGCCCTGGAGATGGCCATCAGCCAGATAGAGAAGGAGTTCGGACGTGGCGCCATCATGCGCCTGGGAGAGGCCAGCCAGCGGCTGCAGGTAGAAGCCATCCCTACCGGCTCCCTGGCCCTGGACCTGGCCCTGGGCGTGGGCGGCATCCCCCGCGGACGAGTGACGGAGATCTTCGGGCCGGAGATGGCCGGCAAGTCGACCCTGGCCATGAGCATCATTGCCCAGGCCCAGAAGATGGGTGGGGTGGCGGCTTACATCGACGTGGAGCATGCCCTGGACCCCACCTTCGCCGCGGCCATGGGCATCGACGTGGGCGACCTTTTGGTCTCCCAGCCCGACACGGGCGAGCAGGCGCTGGAGATTGCGGAGGCGCTGGTGCGCAGCAACGCTGTGGACGTGGTGGTCATCGACTCGGTGGCAGCCCTGGTGCCACGGGCAGAGCTGGAAGGGGACATGGGCGAGTCGTTGCCCGGGATGCAGGCGCGTCTCATGTCCCAGGCCCTGCGCAAGCTGACCGCCACCATCTCGCGCACCCGCACCGCCGTGGTATTCATTAACCAGCTCCGGGAGAAGATCGGCATCGTCTTCGGCAGTCCGGAGGTGACGCCCGGGGGGCGCGCCCTCAAGTTCTACTCCTCGGTGCGCATCGACCTGCGGCGCGTAGAGGCCATCAAGTCCGGCAGCCAGATCATCGGCAACCGGGTGAGGGCCAAGATCGTCAAGAACAAGGTGGCGCCGCCCTTCCGCACCGCCGAGTTCGAGATTATCTTCCACGGCCCCAACGTGGGCATCGGCCGCGAGGGCGACATCCTTGACCTCGGCTCGGCCCTGGGCATCGTGCGCAAGCAGGGAGCTTTCTACTCCTACGGCGAGACTCGGCTGGGCCAGGGGCGCGAGCAGGCCAAGGAGTTCCTGCGTCAGCACCCGGCCCTGGCCGACGAGCTGGAACGGCTGATCCGCGCCAAGGCCGACGAGGCCGCACCGGCCGCCGCCTTCGCCCCTGCCGAGGCCGAGCCAGCCTAAGCATAACGCAAGACACGCCTGGCCCTCGCTACCCGCTGGCGCCTCGTGGCCGGTTCCGGCACGCGTTACCGTCCCGCCCAAGTCCGGGCTCGTGTCGGTCGACCGCTTGCCGCTAGTCGGGCAGCGGCATGGCCCGTATACTTGGGGCGCGGTGGCCCCTGTGGCCCCGACCACCATACCTGCCACTATTGGCTTCGGGCTGCCCGCAGTTTAGACTGTTTCCAAGGTGGGAATATGGAACGAACACGTCGCAACCTGTGGATCGCTTTTCTAGGAGAGGCGAAGGCCAACCGTATGTACATGGCCTACGCCCTGAAGGCGATGGAGGAGGGCCATCCAGAGGTGGCCCAGGTATTCATGGAGGCGGCCGGGGCCGAGACCGTCCATGCCCTGAGCCACCTCAAGGCCCTGGGCGAGGTCCGCTCCACCCTCGAAAACCTGGTGGCCGTCACCGAGGGCGAGGCCTACGAGTTCGAGACCATGTACCCCCGTTTCATTCGCGAGGCCGAGGACGAGGGGCACCATCAGGCTGCCGAGAGCTTCCGCCTCGCTCTGGCCGGCGAGAAGGAGCACCTGCGGCGCTTCCTCGACGCCCTGCATCACCTGGAGCGGAAGACGGGGCAGAAGGCCCGGTCAGCCCCTGCGCCCGGGCGCGCCGTTGCCCCCCCGGAGCCCCTGCCCGAGGAAGCGGTGGCGGTTCCCGATGCAGCCCGCGAGATCGTCACCGAGAAGCAGCGCATCGCCCGCCTGGCGCGCATACGCGAGGTCATCTTCGGCATGCAGGACGGCCTGGTCACCGCCGCCACCGTGGGGCCGGCGGTGGCAGGGGCCACCGCCACCGGCTCCACAGTGCTGGTGGCGGGGCTGGCAGCCATCCTGGGAGGCACCCTGTCCATGTCGGCGGGCAGCTTCCTGGGCTCCCGCGCGGAGCGCCAGGTACAAGAGGCTGAGCTAGCCCGCGAGCGGTGGGAGATCGAACAGCGGCCAGAGGAAGAGCTCGCTGAGCTCATCGAGATGTACCGCCTGGAGGGCTTCACTTACGAGCAGGCGCGGGAGATGGCCGAACGGGTAGCGGCGGACAAGGAGCTCTGGCTGAAGACCATGGCCGAGAAGGAGCTGGGCCTGAGCCCCGAAGTGCTGCCGGAGCCCTCCAAGGATGCCCTGGCCATGGGTGTCTCCTACCTGGGGGCAGGTATCCTGCCCCTCATTCCCTATTTCTTCGCCGCCGGCCCGGCAGCGGTGGCAGCGTCCATTGCCATCGCCGTAGTGGCCCTGTTCGCCATCGGCGCCATCAAGGGCTGGCTGGTCCGGCGCAACCCCCTCCTTTCCGGCGCCGAGGTCACGGCCATCGGCGGCATGGTGGCGGTGGCGGCCTACTTCCTCGGCCGCGTGGCGCCGGTATGAGGAAGTGCATAGACCGCCCCTATCCTCGGCATAACTAACCATTTAGCCACCTTGACTGGGGCCTTTAATAGGGCCTATGATGATGCTGAAGGTCGAACTTTAACAAGCCAGAACGCTGACGCTTGTCAGTTAAGGAAGTGAGGTCGCTATGCCGGAAGGCATACTATTCGCTATCATTTTCGGCCTTCTCGGCGCGGCGGCAGGGGTCATCGGCGGCGCTGCATTGCAGCAGAGACTCACCCATTCCCGTATCGCCGCCGCGGAGCGAAACGCCGCCCGCATACTGAACGAGGCCGAACGACGTCACAAGGAGCTGTTGATCGAGGCCCGTGAAGAGGCCCTGCGCGTCAAGAACCAGGTCGAAGCGGAACTCAAGGAGCGACGCAACGAGCTACAGCGGCTGGAGAGACGTCTCCTTCAGAAGGAAGAAAGCCTAGAACGAAAACAGGAGAGCCTGGAGCGCCGGGAACGCGGCCTCGCCGAGCGCGAGGCCCAGCTGGAAGAGCTGCGCGCCCAGCTCCAGCGCCTCGAACAGGAGCAGCGCCAGGAGCTGGAGCGCGTGGCCGGCCTGAGCGTCCAGGAAGCCCGCGACATCCTCCTGGCCGAGGTGGAGCGGGAGGTCCGCGACGAGGCCGCTCGCCGCGTCCGCGAGATCGAGCAGCAGCTCCGCCAGGAGGCCGAAGAGCGCGCCCGCAAGATCCTGGTCACCGCCATGCAGCGGCTGACCAGCGAGGTCGTATCCGAGGCCACGGTGTCGGTGGTGCCTCTGCCCTCCGAGGACATGAAGGGGCGCATCATCGGGCGCGAGGGACGTAACATCCGCACCCTGGAGCACCTCACCGGCGTAGACGTCATCATCGACGATACGCCCGATGCCGTCACCCTCTCCTCCTTCGACCCGGTGCGTAGGGAGATCGCCCGCGTCGCCCTGACCAGGCTCATCAGCGACGGACGCATCCACCCCGCCCGCATCGAGGAGATGGTGGAGAAGGCCAAGCGGGAGGTGGAGCAGGCCATCCAGGAGGCCGGCGAGCAGGCTGCCCTGGAGGCCGGCTGCCCCGGCCTGCACCCCGAGATCCTCAAGTACCTGGGGCGGCTCAAGTTCCGCTACTCCTACGGCCAGAACCAGCTCAAACACGCCGTGGAGACGGCCCGCCTCGCCGCCCTCATCGCTCATGAGCTGGGGGCCGACGTGGAGGTCGCCCGCCGCGGCGGGCTCCTGCACGACCTGGGCAAGGCCGTCGACCACGAGGTGGAGGGCACCCACGCCAAGATCGGCGCCGACCTGGCCCGCCGCTACGGCGTGCCGGCACCGATAGTGCACTGCATCGAGGCCCACCACGAGGAGATCGAGCCTCAGTCGGTAGAGGCGGTGGTGGTCATCGTGGCCGACGCCCTCAGCGGCAGTCGGCCCGGCGCCCGCCGCGAGTCGCTGGAGCAGTACCTCAAGCGGCTGGAGGCCCTCGAGGGCGTGGCCTACTCCTTCCCGGGCGTGGAGAAGGCCTTCGCCATCCAGGCCGGGCGCGAGATCCGCGTCATCGTCAGGCCCGACGAGATCGACGACCTGGGCGCCTTCCGCCTGGCGCGGGACCTGAGCCGCAAGATCCAGGAGAGCCTGGAGTACCCGGGCCAGATCAAGGTCACTGTCATTCGCGAGAAGAGGGCGGTGGAGTACGCCCGCTGAGCCGGGCATCCAGCGTCCCGGGAGTCGGCCATGCGCGTTTTGATGATAGGGGACGTGGTGGGCAAGCTGGGACGGCACGTGCTGTCCCAGCTCGTGCCCGAACTGCGTCGCCAGTACGGCCTGGACCTGGTCATCGCCAACGGCGAGAACGCCGCCAGCGGCAAAGGGCTAACGCCCGAGACGGCGCAGGAGATGCTCTCCGCCGGCGTCGACGTCATCACCTCCGGCAACCATATCTGGCAGTACCGCGAGGTGTACCCGCTCCTGGACGGCGACTGGCCCATCCTCCGCCCGCTCAACTATCCCGAAGGGGCGCCGGGCAAGGGCGTGTGGGCCCGCGACGGGGTTGCGGTCATCAACCTCCAGGGACGCGTCTTCATGCCCCACCACATCGACTGCCCCTTCCGCGCCGCCGACAGGGCCCTGGCCCATGTCCAGGGCTCGGCCCGCATCGTCATCGTCGATATCCACGCCGAGGCCACTAGTGAGAAAGTGGCCCTGGGCTGGTACCTGGACGGGCGCGCCAGCGCCGTCGTCGGCACCCATACCCACGTCCCCACCGCCGACGCGCGGGTGCTGCCCGGCGGCACGGCCTACGTCAGCGACGTGGGCATGACCGGCGCCCGCGACAGCGTCATCGGCGTGGACGTGGGGCCCGTGATCCAGCACTTCCTGTACCAGGTGCCCTCGCGACTGCCCCCCGTGGAGAAGGGGCCCGCGGTGCTGAACTCCGTGCTCATAGAGATAGACCCCGCCACGGGCCGCGCCCTGTCGATCCAGAGAGTCGACTGCGAGGTAGCATGATATGCCGAGCCGCGCCGACCTGCACACCCACAGCACCTACTCGGATGGCGTCCTGACGCCCAGGCAATTGGTGGACTACGCCTATTCGCGGGGCGTGCGCATCCTCGCCCTCACCGACCACGATATAACCGACGGCATACCCGAGGCGCTGGAGGCGGCCCGGGCCTACCCCGATCTCCTCCTCATCCCGGGCATCGAGATGAGCACCGACGTCCCCGGCAATGAGGTGCACATCCTGGGCTACTTCATCGACTGGCAGGACGCCGGTTTCCAGGAGGTTCTCGCCCGCCTGCGCGACTCGCGGGTGGACCGCGCCCGCCGCATGGTGGAAAAGCTGGCCCGGTTGGGGGCGCCGGTCTCCTGGGAGCGGGTGCTGGAGCTGGCCGGCGAGGGGGCGGTGGGCAGGCCCCACATCGCCCAGGCGCTGGTGGAGGCCGGACACGTGGCCAGCGTCAACGAGGCCTTCGAGCGCTACCTGGGCCGCAATGCCCCTGCTTATGTCGAGCGAGAGAAGATGACCCTACCGGAAGTGGTGGAGCTGCTGGGCCGCGTCGGCGGCCTGGCGGTCCTGGCCCACCCCCGCGAGCTGGAGCCCGACCTGGACCGCCTGCTGCCGGAGCTCAGGGCCGCCGGGCTCGTGGGCATGGAGGTCTACTATCAGGACTACGCGCCCGAAGAGATAGAGCGCCTGCTGGGTTGGGCGCGACGCTTCGACCTGCTGCCCCTGGGCGGCAGCGACTACCACGGCCTGGGCGGCCCCCACCAGCGGGAGCCCGGCGACATCCCCCTCCCCGACGAGCCGGTGCAGCGCCTCTTGGAGCTGGCCGCCGTGCGGGGCCGCGTCTAGCCGGCCCGTCAGCGCAGGGATAGCGGGGCCGCGTTTAGCCGCCGCGTCAGCGCAGGACCAGCCGCGCCACCGCCAGCCCCACCAGGATGACCCCCGTGGCCAGGCCCACCCGCCACAGGTCGGCGAGCACGTAGCGGTGGTCGCGCAGCAGCCGGCGAGGACGGCGCTCGGGCGTTGTCGGTGGCGCCTCCTCCGGCTGAACGGCGGCCGCGGCCGGCGGAGGCCCCGCCGGGACGTGGGCGGGGCGATAGGGCGGGCGGCGACGTCGGCGGGCCATGGCCTCCTTCCTACAGCCCGCATTATAGACCAGCCGCCGCCTACGGCCTACGGGTCCCTCTGGCCCTGGGCCTATTGACGCCGGGCGCCGCGGTGTCCAAAATGGGGGTGGAAGGCGGCCCCGTGGTGTAGCGGCCAACATGCCTCCTTGTCAAGGAGGAGAGCGCGGGTTCGAGTCCCGTCGGGGCCGCCAATTCATTTGCCCAACTTGACATCCTCCGCAGTCCCCCGCTCGCTGCGCACGCCGGTCGCAGCCAACTTGACACCCTTGACCAACTGTTGGCTTCGCCATTGACACGAAATGTTGGCTAAGGGGGGATACCATGCTGCAGAGGACCGATGCCGGCACCACTACGGGCCTGGGCTGGGCGGAGTATCTGCGCCAGTGGGAGGTCCACCTGCGGGCGCGGGGGCTCGCCACCAGCACCATCGCCTGGTACCTGGGCCTCATGCGGGAGGCAGCCGCGAGGCTGTCGGCCCTAGGCCTGCCCGAGGCCCCCGCCGCCATCACCCGGGAGCACATCGAGGAGGTCCTGGCGTCCCTCAGGGAGGGGCGCGCGCCCGAGACGCTGCGGGCCTACTACAAGGCGCTGCGGGCCTTCTACCGCTGGCTGCTGGACGAGGGGGAGGTGGCCCGCCACCCCATGGAGCGGCTGCCCTGGCCCAAGGTGCCCCCCAGGGCGCCGCGGGGGGTGACGGCCGATGAGGTGCGGGCCATGGTGCGGGCCTGCGGGCAGGACGTGCTGGGCCGCAGGGATGCTGCGCTGGTCGCCTTCCTGTTCGATACGGGCTGGCGGGCCTCGGAGGCCCTCCAGGCGACGGTGGCGATGGCCAGGGAGGGGACCTACCGCGCCTTGGCCAAAGGGGGGCGCGAGGTGGTGGCGACCCTCTCGCCCCGCGTCCAGGAGCTGGTCAACCGCTGGCTGCGGGCCCGGGCCCAGCTGCCGGGCGCCGGCCTTACGTCTGCCCTGTGGCTGGGGCGCAACGGCGAGCCCCTCACCCGCCACGGCCTTTACGAGATAGTCGCCGCCGCCGGCAAGCGGGTGGGGCTAGCCGTCCACCCCCACATGCTGCGCCACGGTCACGCCTATGCCTGGCTGGAGGCGGGGGGCGACGTCATGGACTTAAAGGAAAATCTGGGCCACTCGTCGGTGGCCGTGACCGAGACCTACCTGCGCTGGCAGGCGCGCGAGCGGGCACTGCGCGCCAGAGAGAGGCACGCGCCAGGGCTGGGCCTGTAGCGTAGTCCCTGTTCGAAAAGTCTTCACAAAAATTGGCCCGCCAAGGGGTTGACAGCCCTCGTTGTAAGGTTACAATGTGTGCTGTAAGGCCGACGAGGAGGTGCAGGGCGATGACCAGGAAGATAACCGTCAACGACGTCAGGTACCTGGGGGGCGTCACGCTCCCGGGGCAGCGTGCCAGGTTCGCGGGGGCGTTCAGGGTTCCCCCGGGGTGTCTCGAGGTCTACGGCCTGGTGCGGCCCCGGGCCGGGACCCCATACATCCACTGGCGGCTGGGGCCGGCGACGCCCCAGGCGCTGGCTCTGGCACGGGAGCTGGCCCGCGCCCAGGCCGAAACGGGGGACTAGCGCCCCCGTCGCCCCGCAAATTCCTGCCGCCACCGCGGGGCCTGATGAGGCAGGGCGGCGGAGAAAGGAGGAGGCCATGCTAATGTATGACTACAGCGACTACCCGCCGCTGGTGGCCTCCCGCCGCTGTCACGAGTGCGGACAGAGGCGCGAGGTGACCGTGCGCGGTGACGGCACGTTCTACGGGGCGTGCCGGCACCTGGCCGGGAAGCTGCGGGCCGCCATCCGCCGCCACCCGGAGCCGGTCGAGCTCTGGGGCGGGAGGCCTGGCTACGCGGTCGCCCCGGCGGGGGCGCTGAATGTGTTCCCCCGCCTTCCCTACACGAATATCGCCCCCTTCAACCCGTCCCGCCAGGTCCACATCCTGGGGCGGGCGGGGGGCGTGACGGTGGGGCTATGGCTGGATGAGGGCGAGTATGTAGCCCTCACCAGCCCCGAGCATTACCCGTGCGGGGAGGAGCCGCCCCGGGTCACCCTGGGGTGGCTGCGGGAGCGCCTGCTGGTGGCCGAGGACCAGTGGTCTCCGGCCACCGGCGACACCAAAATCTTCCTGCCTCTGGACGACGAGGGAGGGGAGGACGAATGAGCCTCCCCTCCCTTTTTTCGTCCCTGCTACCATTTCCCATCGATATCCCTACTGTCGATGTCGCCTCCCCCGCCGACCTCTCCGACCCCGCCATCGCCGAGGCCATCGCCGAGGCCGTGGCCAGGGAGGCCATGGCCCAGGGCGCATCCCCCCGCTGGGCCTGGGCCTATGGGGTGCTCGTGGCTGAGGTGGTCACGGGCTGGGCCGTCGGGCCCGGCGTCGAGCGGGAGGCTGCGGAGCTAGAGCGGGCCGCCGCCCGACTCACCTCCCCCACTGGCCTGGAGGTGCCCCGCCTCTATGTGGCCCCCTCCTGGGAGGCGCTCCAGGCCCAGGCCGAGGACATCGCCCACTGGCTGGAGGCGGCCTGGCTGGAGGCACGGCGGCGGTCGCAGGAGGAGGGGGTGCGGTGGCTAACGGTCCGTGAGGCTGCCGCCGCCCTGGGGGTGCACCCCGAACACCTGCGGCGGCTGGTGCGGGAGGGGGTGTTCCCCGCCGCCGGCGTGCGCCGCATCGGCCAGGGGCGGGGGATGCTGCTCCTGCGGGAGGACATGGTGCTGGCGAGGGCGGCGAGGGGCGGGCACCGGCCGGGGCTGGGCCTGTAGCTCCGGGGAGGGGGACTTTGCTCAGGGGGGCGTCAAGGGCTGCCCCCGCCATAGCTCCTCCCTCCTCCCGAGCGCCCATTCCAGCTCGTCGTCGCTCAGCTGGTGCCGCCGGGCCCGCTCCGAGAGGGCGCGCGCGATCTTCTCTCGCCTCTCCAGGTACCACTCCAGCACCTCCTGCGGTGCCCACAGCACCGCCACCACCTCCCAGCCGCGGGCCATCCAGTCGTAGAGCGTCTCCTCGCTGATGCCTGCCGCCTCGGCGTACCACGCCACCACCTCGGGGTCGTGCCACCCCTGCCGCCCCCTGCGCCCGGGCCTGCGCGGGGGCGCTGCGGCGAGGCATACCTGCCAGATGACGTCCCCCTCCCGCGGGTAGCGGTCGGATATCGCCTCCACCGCCCGCGCCAACAAGTCAATGCGCCGCAGGCGCTCCTCCTGGCGCGCCATCTGCCTGATCATCAGCTCCGTCTCGGCGGCGCGCCCGCCCGGGGCGCCTGAGGCGTGGGCGATGGAGGTGGTGAGGGGGCCTGGCAGGTCGTCGCGGGAGAGGGTGGCGGGCGTATGCATCAGGTCGTGGGCCGCCCTATGCGCCCATTGGCCCAGCGTCAACGCTACTTGCATTCGGTTCTAGTTTAATTCTATACGTGGCCGCTAGCAACTAGAGGCGGGAGACGATGCCGGTCAGGTCGTCCAGGACCAGGTGGGTGTAGACGGTGGTGGTCTGGATGCTCGAGTGGCCCAGGAGGCGCCGGACGGCCTCCAGGTTGCCCGAGCGGCGCAGGGCGGTGGTGGCGAACCAGTGGCGGAGGGCGTGGGGGTGCAGGAGGCGCCTGGGGACGCCTGCCTCCCTGCCCAGGCGCTCCACCAGGTACTGGAGGGCGCGGGTGGTGATGGGGCGTCTGGGGTCCTGGGGCGATGGGAAGACGTAGGCGCTTCGCAAAAGTGACATTTTGCGAAGCGCCAGGAGCGCCTCCGCCACCCGAGGGTGGGCGGGCACGAGTCTGTCCTTGCGCCCCTTGCCCATCCTCACCCTGATGACCCCTCCCTCCACGTCGTCCCAGCGCAGCTTGGCCACCTCCGACACCCGCAGCCCGGCGTAGGCCATGAGGAGCACCGCCGCCAGGTCGCGGGGGCCCGAGGCCTCGGCCCGGGCGATGATGGCCTGGACCTGGGCGTCATCGGGCGCCTCGGGCAGGCGGCGGGGGGCGCGTCTCCTGGCCATGGGGCACTAGCTCCCCCAGGTGCCCCACGTCGTAGCGGCGGGCGCAGGCGAGGCAGTAAAGGTCGGCCATGTCGTCGGGCGCCAGGTAGCCGCCGCAGCGGGGGCAGGGGGGCCTAGGGTGTGGCAGCGTCCTGCGTCCACGGGACCGCCCACAGCCAGGGCGCATGGCAGTCGTGGCAGATGGCAGTGTTGTCCCTGGTGATGTAGGCGACGGCGCCATGGCGCGACTGGCAGGCGAGGATGCGTGCGCCCAGCTGGGCGCCCTGGGGCGTCTGGGCGAGGGGCAGCAGCTGTGGGGCCGGCTCCTGGCCGCGCAGCAGGAGCGCCCGGCCCGACCCCCGCTGCCAGGCCCAGGCGGTGGCGCCCGGGCGTGGCCAGGACTCGATGTACAGGTCCAGGCCCTGGGGCAGGGCCCGGGCCTCGTCCAGCAGGAGGTAGCCGGTCATGGCCGTCGTCGAGGGTGACGGAGCAGGAGCGCCAGGGCCAGGAGCGCCTGGGGCAGGTGGGTGACGATGCCTGCCCAGAAGGACCGGCGCGGCGGCACCCTGCCGAAAGCCCTGACGATGCCCTGCCACGTCCACTCCTCGGCCGCGTCCTCTACGTGCTCGTAGAGGGCGATGGCGATGCCGCCCACGCCCGGCGCTGCCAGGCAGGCGACCGAGGGGACGTAGGCCCAGTCATGCCCGGCGGCGTAGAGGGCGGCGAAGGCGAGGCCGGCCCCCGTCAGGGCGGCAGTGGGGGTGAGAATCGGCCTGGCAGTCATCGGCGGTCACCTCAATAGCCGGTCGAGCAGCAGGGCCGCGAGGGAGATGGCGATGGGGATGCCCCAGCGCAGGAGTGATAGCCCTCCCTCGAGCCGGTCCATCTTCGCCTCCAGCGCCTCCAGGCGTCCTGCCGCCTCCTGCCCTGCCTCCTGCAGCGCCTCGAGGCGCTCCTGCAGGACGGCGGCCTCTTTGTCGTGGAAGGAGAGGTGGTTGTGCAGGTCGCGCTTGATGGCGGCGAGCTCGGCGAGGATGGTGGCGTAGGGGCCCTGCTTCTTCTTGGGCTTGGGCATCACTTACCGCGGGCGGCGATGGCGTCCCGCAGCCCCTCCACGACCATGTAGATGCCCACGCCCACCATCTCGGCCACCTGGGCCTCCTTGCTGACGTCGATGACGCCCGTGGCCGAGAGGATGAAGGCGACGAAGGCACCCACGGCCAGCCAGAACTTGCGGCTGGCGAGCTTCTGGGCCAGGTACTGTCTGTCCATCGTCACTCACCTCCCCCCGTGTGCCTCTCTGTCGAACACATGCGCGATCAGGTTGGCGATGTGCCTGCGCACCGTCTGCTGCTGCTCTGGCGGCTCGCCAAGGATGCTCGTGGGCGTGTCCAGCGCCGCCTCCACCGCGCCCTGGAAGACGACGCCCGTGGGCAGGATGACGTAGCCGTTGGCCAGGTCGCGCAGGAAGTCCGCTAGCGTCCCCTCCCGCTCCACGACGTTCAGAGCGGGGCCTATTACTCGGTAGCGCACCTTCTCGTCCAACCGCGGGTCCGGCATGCTCTCGCCCCCTCCCTTGCTCTGTAGCCTTGCCACTGCCGTCAGCACCTCCGGCCACGGGATGCGGCCCGAGGGGCAGGCAGTTGGGGCGCTGCCGAAGCGCGTCATCTCCCTGTGTTCCCAGAGGGTCACCTGGCGCTCGATGGTTTTCCACCCATAGACATCGGCGCACCAAGCTATCACCCTTGCCAGAGCTTCCACCTGCTGCGGCGTGAGCCTCTCGCCCGCCCACCCCTCGTGCTCCACCGCCACGAAGCGCCGGTTGGCCTCAAGGGAGCCTGAGGCCCACACCACCAGGTCGGTGTCATAGTGCTGGTATATCTCGCCGCCGCGGGCGACGGAGAAGTGCCAGCTCGCCTGCCTCTCAGGGCGGTCTAGCTCAGCGAGGGCAGCAGCAAGTGGCCCTTCCATGCTGTGGGCCACTAAGCCCTCCTTCCTGCTCCTCGTGAGGGCGCCGTAGCCCACCTTATGGGCAGGCCCGGGCCGGTAGATGGCGAAGGGAGCGATGGGCACTATCCCAGCCTCCGCTCGATGGCGTCCAGGCGGTCGAGGATGGACTGGAGCGCCTGCTTGATGTCGGCGTTGGCGAGGGTAGCCTTGGCTAGTAGCTGCCTCGCCTGCCGCATCGCCTCCTGCCTGGCCACCTCCTCAGGGCCGGGCTCAATGCGAATGCCTGTCTCCGGGTGTATCGTCACCTTGACCTTCATGTGACCGTCACCACCGCCGCCGCCAGGACGACGCCTAGCTCCGGCTCCACCACCTGCAGCGTGTAGGTGCCGGGAACTGTGGCCGTGAAGGGCACCTGGACGCTCCCGTCAGGCCCAGGGGTGTATGTATGCTGCTGCCCCAGGACGTCCAGGGTGATGGGCGCTCGGTAGGCGGCAGGCTCGCCCGTCTCGGCCACGGCCCAGCGCAGGGTGACCGTTCCCTGCTGGCCCACCGCGAGCTGGGCGGGGGCCGCGATGCTCGGCCGCAGGTAGCGTGTGCCGTCCCACCTGTCGCCGGGCTGAATGGGCAGCCAGGTGCCGTCGGGCCTCTGGGCGGTGCGCAGCTCGTAGCCCTGCGGCACCACGTAGGGCGCGGCCCACGGCTCCGTGGGCAGCGCGAACTCTATCTCGATGAGGTTGGCCACGAGGCCGTCGCTCGTCCTGACTAGTGCCGCCCTCATGAGACCGGCTCCACCCACTCGATGATGACGATGCCCGCAGCGCCATTGCCGCCGTTGGTGGTGCCGCTGCCACCGCTCCCACCGCCCCCGCCCGGGCCCTGGCCATTCTGGCCATTGCCTGTGCTGGCGCCGTTCCCTCCGGGGCCGAAGCCGCCGCCGCCGCCGCCGGGGCTGCTGCCGCCGGTGCTGAAACCGCTGCCGCCGCCGCCGCTGCTGCCGCTGCCGCCGCCGCCGCCGACTAGGACCGCCTCGCCCAGAACCACCGGGGTGGAGGTGCCACCGGGGGAGCCGCCGCTGCCGCCGCTCGATACACGGCCTGCATTTACTGGGCCGGCGATGGCGCTGCCGCCGCTGTTGGTGCCGGCGCTGCCGCCACCCAAGGCTTGGACGAGCGTTACGCCGCCCATGCTGACGCTGCTGTTTCCACCTGCTGACCCGTTCCCACCGGCCGTCCCGCCTGCCCCCCCTGCGCCGACGGTGATGGACAGGTCGCCCGTGACGCGTATGGGGAAGCGGTAGACGGTGCCGCCGCCCCCACCGCCGCCGTTGGCACCGCCGTTGCCGCCCCCACCACCACCCGCGACGGTGACCCACACCAGCTCCACCCCGGCCGGCCGCACCCAGGTGCCGGAGGCGGTGAAGAGCTGCTGGCGCAGGCGACCACCGGCCGCTGCAGCCGGGTAGGTAAAGATGCCCATGCTACGTCACCACCGCCCCTGAGATGTTGAGGTGGATAGCGCCCGCCGTGCCCTGGCTCGCCTGCAGCTTGTCGCCAGGCTCCATGACGATGTCGAGGCCGTCCATCTTCAGCGTTTGACGGGGCTCTACCGAAGCAGTGCTCAAAAGGTGGTGCACATTTGTGCCGTCCACGTGGGCGAGCGTGATGGTGGCAGGGTTCGCGGTCGTGTTGCAGGCGATGATGCTGTTGATGATGACCTTCGTGTTGGCGGGCACCGTCGCTGCCCCGAAGCGCCGCAGCGTCAGGTCAGCGAGCGTGGTGCCAGGCACTCCCTTGTAGAGGTTCGCTGGCTCGTAGTTGACCCACGGCATGCTACATCCCCGCCCAGGCCAGGTATTGGGTAGAGGCCGTCTCCATCTCCAGCACGTCGCCGTTGCTGCGGCCGAGCTTGAGGCGGCCGTCGGAGCTGCTCACGTAGAGGTTGACGCCGCTTGCGGGCGCAGGCGGTGCTGCTACCGGCAGCAGGTTCTGCGCCACCTGCACGGCGTAGTAGCGGGCCTGGCCGGTAACGGCATAGGCCCAGGGCAGCAAGTCGGTGTTGTAGCGGGTCGTGACCAGCGCCTCGTTGCCGGTGGCGCTGAGCGCCGTCACCTCACTCAGCCGCTGTGCCAGCACCACCACGAAGTATGGCCTGGCCACCGTGTCTGCCGTCTGCCGCTGGATGCGCAGCTTGACGCGGTTCAGGTTCGTGGCATCGTAGCCGACGTTGATTTGCAGGAGCGCCTTGAGGGTGGTGGCGTGCCGCCACACCGGGGGCAGCAGGCGCCAGGCGCCGGCGGTAGCGTTGTATGCGCTGTGCCAGACGTAGACGCTGGCGTTGTCGGTGCCGTCGGCGCTCACGAGCCAGGCCTGGAGCAGGTGGTGGCTGTCCCAGACGAAGCTCACCAGCTCCGTCCAGTCGCCCACGGTGGCGCCGAGGGTGCCGGATGCCTCCACCACCGTCAGGTAGGTCGTCCAGGCGAGGCCGGTAGCGGCGGCTGGCGAGCTGACCAGGGTGCGCCCTGCCTGGATGGGGGCGGCGAGGCGAGCGATGGCGTTGGGGCCCGTCCCCACCATCAGGTCGCCCTTGGCCTGTGTCTTGGCCGGCGCTGTCTCGTTCAGGTTGTCGCGTAGATGGGTGTTGAGGTCGGCAGCGGTGACGATCTCGCCCGTCTGCCACGTCTTTGGAGTGGTCCACGGCATGACTCTCGCCTCCTATACCGCGAGCTTCGTCGTCTGCCCGAGGGCCGAGGAGCCCAGCACCCACCAGCCCGACTCGGCGGCAGCATCGGACAGGCGCCAGAGGGTCTCGTGGCGCCGGCCTGGGCCGATGCGGTGCTCGATGGCCTCGATCCAGAAATCGCCGCTTATGCCCATCTGCGTGCCCACCCCCGTCGCCACTACGGTGATGCGGTCGGAGATGCGGCGCTGGAGCGCCTGCGAGAGCAGCGCGTCCGAGGCGGAAGCGGGGAGCGTCATCACCAGGAGCGGTATGGGGTCGCGGTATTTCGCGACGATGTACCGGGCCAGGTCCTGGGCTAGATTGCGGTCCCCGTAGAAGTCTCCCTCGAACGTCCACCTGCGGCGGCCGTAGCGCCCCTCGCTGGCAGCATCTGTATGCCGCACCACCGTCGGGTCGCCCGGCACCATGGCTGTGCCCCGGGCCCGCGCCTGGTCGATGCTCGCCACCTGGCGTGTGTTGTTGTTGTGCACGACTATCTTCATGGCGTCGGCGAACTTGCTGGTGGTGATGGTGATATCGCCGCTGGGGACGCCGCTCACGACGATGTCGGAGCCCAGCACCGGGTCGGCCCAGGCAGCTACGAAGCCCTCGCCCTGATAGGTGGCCCAGAGCTCCACGGACGCCTGGGGCTGGACGGAGATGGGGACGGCGCTCGCCTGCCACAGCACCGCCTCGGGCTGCTGCGTGTAGGTGACGACATCCAGGGTGGCGCTGTTGTAGATGTCCCGTAGGGGGTCGAGCTCTTGGATGGAGCTGTAGCATAGGGGAGCGCCCGGGTCGTCGCTGAAGGTGGCCTGGCTCGTGAGGTGGTCGGCCTTCAGCCGGTGGTGCCGGTCCTCGAAGACGATGCTCCCGTCCTCCCCCTCGTAGAGGAAGCCCATCTCCTGGTCCTCCAGCTTCCTGAGGGCGGCGAGGGCCGATGCCCCCTTCCCGGGCCACCACACGGTGAGGACGGTCTTGCCGGGGTCGACCTGACGCAGGGTGGCCGGCCACCCCACCGCGTCCAGCACGGCATTGACGGCCGTGCCGGTGGCAACGTTCTGCTGCGGGGCGAGGCTTATGTCCGTTGCTGCCAGCCGGCTGAAGGGCCCCAGGGCTGTGAGTATGGCGGTGGGCACCTCGCCTGCGCGCCGCACGCCGGGCTCGATGGTGTCGAGGTAGCCCGTCCAGATGGTGACGGCCACCGGCGCCGTGGCGCGCAGCCGCACTAGCCGGCCAGGCAGCATCCTGCCATACAGGGGCGACGCCGTGTTGAAGGGGCTGTAGGTGCCGTCGTCGTTGAGGAGGGTGGCCCTGAGCCTCCCTGCCGAGGCCCGGCCTGCCAGCTGCGAGGCGTGGTCGCGGCCACGGGAGCACTCGATGGAGATGACGTCCTGCGTCACATCGTCACCTGGCCCGAAGGCGCCGTCGCCGTCCCAGTCCACCTCCAGCACGTAGCTGCCCGGCACCGCCTCACCTCCCTAGTAGGCCGTGGAAGGCCCCGCGCCGCAGCGCGTCGCGCACGATGGCCGTTATACGCTCCTCGAACCCCAGCTCGCCGTATACCGGCCCGTGCACGGCAACGTTGACGACGATACCCCCACCCACCACAGCGGGGGTAGGCGCAGCAGTGGGGGCCGGCATCCCGGCCACTAGGCCCGTAACGTCCCCCATCAGGCCCTTCAGGTCGGGCAGGCCCGACTCGATGCCGGCCATGAGCCCCTCCATGATGGCCCGCCCGTGGGGCACCAGGAGCCGCACGTCGTCGGTAAGGGGGCCCTTCCAGGAGGTGATCTTGTCCTTCAAGTCCCCGAGGACGCCCTTGAGCTCCCCTGCCATGGACTTGATGCCGTCTATGAGCCCCCGGATAAGGGCACGCCCGGCGCCCCACAGCAGGCTGCCCAGGTCGCCGAGGGCGTCTAGGATTTGGCCTGGTATGCCTCTAACCGTCTCCAGCAACCCCCACAGCGCCATTCCTACCCCGTCTTTCATCCTGTTGAAGGCCCCCACCACCAGGTCACGGGCTGCATCTGCTGCCCCCGCCACCAGGTCACGGGCGTTGCCCATGATGCCCGCGGCCAGATCACGCAGCGCGGACACGGCCCCGACCACACTATCCTTCATGGCCTCGAAAGCACCCACTACCAGGTCACGGGCCGAATCGGCGATGCCAGACAGGGCGTCCCTCAAGGCGCCGAAGGTGGCCTCGCCCGCTTCCTTGAGGCCGTTCCAGATGCCCTCGAGGGCCTCCTTGGCACCGTTCCAGATGCCCTCTAGCTGGGCCTTTAGCTGCTCGAATGCCTCCCGCACCTTGTCGCGGATGCCGAAGGCGTTGGTGGTGAAGAGGACCACCAGCCCCGCCGGCCCCAGCAGTATCAAGGAAGCGATGGAGACGATCTCCTGCCAGTTGCGCGCCAGGAAGTCCTTGACCTCGCCCCAGATCCTGACGATGTGGTCACGCACGAAGTCGAAGGCCTGCATTATCTGGTCGCGGAAGATGAAGGCAGCCACGCCTGCCCCGATGAGGCCCACGGCGATGAGGCCCGCCGGCCCCAGCACGGGCAGGAGCCCCATGATGGAGGACATGAGGGGGCCGGCGATGGCCGATGCCAGGCCCGACAGAGCGCCCGTGACGCTGCCGATGACGGGGGCGAGGGGCCCGGCCAGGGCGGCCACGATCTGGAAGGCCGGCCCCAGCTGCTGCGTGAGCTCCGAGGCCCGCCCCAGGATCTCGTGCCCCAGGATCCTGAGCTTGGCAGTGATGGTGGAGTCGATCTGGTCGGCGGCCTGGGCCGTTGCGCCCTGGACGCTTTGTAGGTCTACCTGGAACTGGGCCAGGGAGCCGCCCGACTGGGCCAGAGCGTTGGCGAGGGCAGGGCCGGCGCGGGTGCCGAAGAGGTCGATGGCCAGCTGCGCCCTCATGGCCGGGTCCTCCATGGACATGAGGGCCTGGGTGAGCACCTGGAACTTCTCGGCCGGCGAGAGGGCGAGGAACTGCTGGAGGGCATCGCCCGAGAGGCCGATCTGCATGCCCAGCTGGGCGAGCTTCTGCTGGCCCGTCTCGCTGGTGTCGGTGAGGACGTTCAGGGCCTGGTTGAACGCCCGCGCCGTCCCCTCGGCGTTCACGCCGGCGGTGGCGAAGAGGTTGATGTAGCCCAGGGCGTCGTTCACCGAGAGCCCCAGGGCCGAGAAGCTGGGCGCCATGCGGTTGAGGACGTCCAGCGCCCCCTGGACGTCGGTGCCGAAGCGCCGGTGGGACTCCACCAGGGCGTCCATGATGCCGGTGGCGTCCTCGGCCGTGAGGCCCCAGGCGTCCAGCACGTCGTCGAAGAGGGCCACGGCCTGCGCCGCGTCCACACCCGTCACCTTGCTGAAGTCCAGGTAGGCCTGTGCCAACTGCCGCATCTGGACAGCATTGGACGTGCTGACGCCCTGCAGGGTGGCGAGACCCTCCATGACGGCGGCGATGGCCTCGCGGCCCTGGGTGTTGGAGCGGAAGAGGTCGTTCAGGACGCCCGTCATGGCCCGCACGTCCGCCGCCGAGGCCCCGGTGACGGCCCCGAAGCGGGCCATGAGCTCGCTTGTCTGCAGCACGTCCTGCGCCAGGGCCTGGAAGGCCTCCCCCACGCCGAGGCCGGCCAGGGCACCCAGGGCCGTCCGCACGAGGCCCGACACGTTGCCGAGCCCGCCCAGCCGCTCCTGGACGCCGGCGAGGGCCGCCGAGGCCTCGTCCCTGGCCCGCAGCAGCAGCTCCAGCGTGGCGCTAGCGGCCATGGCGCCTGAGCCTCCTCACCTCCAGCTCCTCCAGCTCCCGCCGTGCCCGCAGGATGAGCAGGGCCCCTTCTACCCAGCGCAGGGGCAGGCGCGCAAGGTCAAAGGGCGAGCAGTTGAACTCGCGGCAGAGGGCCATGACGGCGGCCACGTCAGCCAGCTCCTTCGGCACCTTCCCTGAAAGCAGCTCCAGCCGGGCGATTTTTGGCGTCCAGGCGGCGGGAGGCGTAGTAGGAGTCCACGGCGTCCATGAGGGCCCGCACCAGCCAGTCGGGCAGCCGCTCGATGGCCCGCCTCCTCTCCTCCACCGTCCCCACGGGCACCTTCCGCCCGTCCTTGTCGGCGAGGCTCCAGTCCAGGATGGCGTGGACCAGGAGGGCACGGCGGGCGGCCAAAAGGTCCAGCTCCAAGGGGATCTCCGCCCCCCTGGCATCGGAGGAGGAGAGGAGCATGCGGGCCCGCAGCCCCTCCCGCTCCACCGCCACCGCCACGCCGTAGGGCAGCTCGGCGTAGACCTCCACCCAGTCCTCGGAGCCCTCGAGGCGGGGGACGGGCAGGTCGCGCAGGTAGATGCGGTGCCGGGCCTCGGGGTCGATGAACAGGCTCTCCATGGCGGGCCTCCTAGGGCAGGCTGGCGACGTCGTTCTGGACGCGGACGACGAAGTCGGCAGCGAGCGCCGGGTCGTACTCGCTCTGGAACTCGAGCTCCATCACCGTCATGCCGTCCTCCTCCTCGGGCGGGAGCGCCCCCACCTCCCGCCACCGCCCGTAGGCGTCGATCTGGACGAAGCGCCGGTAGGTGCCGGAGATCACGGGGCCCTCGATGTGCAGCCGCAGCTTGCGGGGGGAGGCGGCGGCGAACTGGGCCCACTCGGCAGCCCAGGTGCTGTTGAAGACCCCCCGCAGGGTGATGCTCAGCTCCCGCCGCTGCTCGGAGTGGAGGCTGAAGACGTCT
>BEIA01000011.1 GCA_002898715.1 bacterium HR24
ACTGCCGCTGAAGCCCGCTATTCCCACCCGCACTCGCAGCCCCAGCCTGAGCACTGCCAGGCGGGGGTCTGGTGGCGCGGGCACGACCATGCTGGCGCTGTAGTCGGCCGTAGAAGGGCGGCTGGTGGCGGTGATGCCCCGAGTCCCGGGCTCCATATCCCCCGTGTCGGCCAGGCCCGGGGCGTAAACGATGGTGCTGGTCGTCCCCTGGACGGCGGCGTCTCCGGACAGGCGCAGGGCCATGGCTCGCACCTCCTCGCTGGCGACGCCGCCAGCATAGCGGCCGCGCGCCGTCGTTCCGAACTCGGTTCTGGCACTACCGGCTACTTGACCGGCGTAGACCAGTCGGCTCCAACCTCGTCCAGGGTGAAGCGGAGCTCGTCAGGGTCGGCGGGGTCGTACTTCTCGGAGATGTGGTACATGAGGATGGCGACCTCATTGGTGAAGTTGCGCCAGCCGTGCAGCACGCCCGGCGGGATGCGCAGCACCTTGCCGTCGTACTCCGACAGCACCACGAACGTCCAGCGGTAGGTGCCGTCGCCGTTGGGGATGGCCAGCCCGACCTTCAGGGCCCCTTTTATAACGAACCACTCGTCGTACTGACGGCGGTGGGCGTGCCAGGCGGTTATGACCCCCGGGTAACAGTAAGTGATGTTGATATCGCCGGTGACGGTGCCGAAGATGTCGCAGTAGCGCCTGCCCCGGTCGTCGTCGTAGCGGCGGGCCACGTCCCGCACCTCGGCGAAGCCCTCTACCGCCTTCAGATGCAGCAGGTTACCGCAGGCGTCCATCTCTCCGTCACCTCCTAGGGCACGTCCTGACCCGACAGGTAGTGCCTGAGGGCCTCCTGCCAGGGACGCAAGGGGCACAGGCCGAGCTCGCCCAGCCTGGAGCTCTCCAGCGCCGAGAAGCGAGGGCGACGCGCCCTCCCGGGGAAATGGTCCGAGGTAACGGGGTGCACCTCCACCGCCATGCCCTTGAACCGGAAGATGGCGCAGGCGAACTCGTACCACGAGCACCAGCCGCCGTTGACGATATGATACGTGCCGCGGCCACCCGCCTCCACCACCGCCCACAGGCCCCAGGCCAGGTCGGCCGTCCAGGTGGGCGACAGGGCCTGGTCGGTCACCACCCACACCTCGCCCTGCTCCCTGCCCAGGCGCAGCATGGTGTGCACGAAGTTGCCACCTTTGACGCTGGAGCCCCTGCGCCCGTAAAGGCCCGACGTCCGCACGATGATGTGCTCGGGCCAGAGCGCCCGCAGGAATAACTCCCCCGCCACCTTGGAAATGCCGTAGGCGTTGAGCGGCGACACGGGATCTGCCTCCACGTAGGGCAAGCCCTTCTCGCCGTCGAACACGTAATCGGTGCTGATGTGCACCAGCAGCGCTTCCAGCTCTCGGCAAATCAGGGCCAGATGGCGCACGGCTAAAGCGTTGACGGCGAAGGCCCGCTCCGGCTCCTCCTCGCACCGCTCCACGTGGTGGAAAGAGGCGCAGTTGACCACAATTGACGGCCTCAACTCGCCCAGGACGCGGGCAACGTCCTCGTGCCGGCAGATGTCCAGGTCCCGACGGGCCAGGGGGAAGTGGCGCACGCCGCGCTCCGACAGCAGGCGGCAGAGATCGGAGCCCAGTTGCCCTGCGGCACCCAGAACGACTACGGGCCCCATGCCCCTAGCGGCCCCCTTCGCTGGGGCCCAGGGCGCGGACGACGGCCCAGGGCGTCCGGCCCTCGGCCAGGAAGCGCTTCATGCCTTCGACGTTGTAGTAGCGCGGGTCATCGAAGTCCTCGATGCCCGCGTCGCGGATGCGGGCCACCAGCTCCAGCACCGTGTCGCGCATGGCGCGCTGGGGGCGAAAGCCTAGCACCTCCCGCGCCCTGGCCGAGGAGACCCGGTAGCTGCGCACGTCGGGCCGCCGCTCGACCTCTACCCGCGCCGGGACACCCGCCTCTGCCAGCGCCGAAGCGACCTCCTCGGCCAGCCTGGGCAGGCGGTAGTTTTCCGCTGCCACGTTGAACACCCCTGTCACATCCAGGGGCGCTTCCAGGGCCAGCATGTAGGCACGGGCTGCGTCCCTGACGTCCAGCAGCGGTCGCCAGATGTCGGGGTTGAAGACCACCACGCGCCCCTGGGAGAGAGCGGTCTTCACCATGGTGTTTACCACCAGGTCGAAGCGCAGCCGCGGGCTCCAGCCCACGATGGTCCCGAAGCGCAACACGATGGGCCGGAAGGCCTCGTCCTCCAGGCAGAGGAGGCTGCGTTCGCCCATGAGCTTGGATACGGCGTAAGGGAAGGTGGGGCGGGCGTCGGTCGTCTCGTCGGCCTCGCCCTGGGGCGAGAACCCATACACAGAGCAGGTAGAGGAAAAGACGAAGCGCCGCACCCCGGCCTCGCGGGCGGCCTGCGCGACGATGGCGGTGCCCGCTGCGTTGAGCACGTAGTTCAGCGGCGGGCTGAAGGCGGCCATCGGATCGTTGGACAGGCCGGCCAGGTGGATCACAGCGTCCACGCCCTCCAGCCACTCGGGGCGGAAGTCGATGATGTCACCCTCGATCAGTTCCGCCCTCGCGTCCACGTGCTCCAGGCCGAACATCCCCCAGTCAACCACCCGCACCTGGTAGCCGTGGTCGAGCAGGAGAGGCACCAGGACCGAGCCCACATAGCCAGCGCCGCCGGTGACGAGGACGCGCAAACCTTGCCTCCTGGAGTCCCGTCGCTGATCTGCCCGGACGGCGGTCGGGGGTCCGCTCGCCGCGGCAGTAGTGGTCGGCCTCTGCCCATCTTAGGGGCAGGCAGGGGGTGGGTCAACGTGGGGCCGGTGGGGCGTATCTGGGCGCTGGGACCTGCCGGCACCTCTGCCGCGGCGGACTAGTCGAGCCCAGGGATATCCACGTTGTGGGACACGGAGTGCACCTCCAGGCGCAGCCAGGGGCCGGCCTCGTCGAGCCACCGTACCGATAGCCGCGACGGCGCCCGGACTCCGCGGAACGTCCCCCAGGCCTGGAACTCGACCCGCCACGGCGCCTTGGCCGAGTCGTTCGGCCGTCGGTAGCGGAGCGCCTCGACAGCGGTGGGCAGCCCCGACTCGGCATCGAAAGCGAATTCCAGCCGGTCATGGCCCTCAGGGGAGGGTACGATGAGGGCGGCCTTCCCCTGTCCCACATCCTGCCAGCGCACTCGCGGGTCGGTCACGAAAACGGCGGGTAGCCAGACCATCTCGCCCCACAAGGCGACGTTAGCGGCCGAGTCTACCTGCCGCGAATCGGCCACGGTGCCGAAGGGGAGCTCGAGCCGGGCGTGGCCTTGTCGGAACTGTTCGTGTGCCCGGAGCAGCCGACGCCCCCACAACACGACCTCCATCTCGTGACGATAGGCCTGGCCGGCCAGGAGTGAATAACGAAAGCGTAGCGGCAACCAGACGGGGCCGATGCGAATCCGGCCCACGCCACACACCACAGCCGACGTCTGCCTCGGCGACGGGTCGGGCAAGACTCCCCGCAAGTAACGCAGGACAGGGACGGGGAGATCGCCCGGCAGCGGCACCGTCCCCATGTCGCGAGAAGGCCCCACGGGGGCGGGGAAGGGGGTGGGCCGCCGCAAGCCCGACCATGCCAGGCCCAGCCCGACCCCTGCGAGCCCGCCCACGGCGAAGACGATCCTGAGGCGCTGACCCCTTCCGCCCGACGGCATCGGTCATAGTCTAGACTGCGCCGGCGGCCGGCGCCAAGACGGTTCGTCTGCGGGTCTGCTGTCGTTCCTCGCCACCGGGCAGGTCTCCTTCCTGCCCACGGTTCGCTCCCGCAGCGCGAGATGGCACGCCGGCCGCCTTGGTCGCCACGTCCGGGTCGACATGGATAACGGGCCGCGCCGGCGGCCCTGGCCCTCGGCAGGAAGCAGGGGTATACTTGTTTGAACCTGGCGAGAAGGAGCTATGGCCTCCCCTTTTCAAGTGCTCATCGTCTCCCGCGATCAGGGGCCCATGCAGGCCCTGGCCGAGGCCCTACGGCCCGAAGGCTTCGTTGCCGCAGTCGTACCGCCCGAGGGCCAGGGCCTCGAGGAGGCCCTGGCCGCCTCCCCCGACGTGGTCGTCCTCGACCTCCCCAGCCTGGGCGAGGGCTTCGACCTGGCCTCATTCCTCGCCGCCCGCGCCAGCCGCACGGAAACAGCCTTCCTGGCTCTCCTCTCCCCCGACCAGCTGACAGCCCTCGACCCTACCATCGGCCTGGACGACTTCGCCCTGCGCACGGCCACTGCCGCCGAGATCACGGCCCGTATTCGCCAGGCGCTGTGGCGCAAGGCGCGGGTCGACGCCCGGCACCTGCTCCGCCAGGGCGACCTGGTCATAGACCTGGCGAGCTATAGGGTCTTCGTGGGCGGCCGGCCTGTCCACCTGACCTACAAGGAATACGAGCTGCTGCGCTTCCTGGCCGCCAACCCGGGGCGGGTCTTCAGCCGCGAGGAGCTGCTGAACAAGGTCTGGGGATACGAGTTCTACGGCGGCACCCGCACCGTGGACGTGCACGTGCGACGTCTGCGGGCCAAGCTGGAGACCGGCCACCGCACCTACATCGAGACGGTCCGCAACGTCGGCTACCGCTTTCGGCCTGCGGCCGAGTAGCGCGTAACGGACCTGTAACATCCTGGTAATAGCCTCGTAACCCTCATTGGGCCGCCCTCCCCTTTACTGGCATGTGAACACAGTAACAGGAGGGTGTGCCATGCCACAGCCGACCATAGACAGCGGCGATACTGCCTGGCTCCTGGTCTCGGCGGCCTTGGTGCTGCTGATGACCCCCGGCCTGGCCTTCTTCTACGGGGGGCTGGTGCGGAGCAAGAACGTCCTGTCCACCATCATGCACAGCTTCATAATCATGGGAGTGGCCAGCCTGGTCTGGGTGCTGTGGGGCTACTCGCTGGCCTTCGGGCCCGACAAGGGCGGCTTCATCGGTGACCTCTCCTGGTTCGGGATGCGGCTGGTGGGGGCCGAGCCCAACGCCGACTACGCCGCCACCGTGCCCCACCAGGCCTATATGCTCTTCCAGATGATGTTCGCCATCATCACGCCGGCCCTGATAACGGGCGCCTTCGCCGAGCGGGCCAAGTTCAGCACCTTCCTCGTCTTCACTGTCCTGTGGATGACGCTGGTGTATGCACCGGTCGCCCACTGGGTGTGGGCCAAGGACGGCTGGCTGGGCACCCTGGGGGGGCTGGGCGCCTACGACTTCGCCGGTGGCACCGTCGTCCACATCAACTCCGGCGTCGCTGCCCTGGCCGCGGCCCTGCTTTTCGGCCGCCGCCTGGGCTACGGCAAAGAGCCCATGGAGCCCCATAACATCCCCTTCGTGGTGCTGGGAGCGGGGCTGCTGTGGTTCGGGTGGTTCGGCTTCAACGCCGGTAGCGCCCTGGCCGCAGGCGGCGCGGCCAGCAACGCCTTCCTCCAGACGAACACCGCCGCCGCTGCTGGCGCCGTCGCCTGGACCCTGGCGAGCTGGGCGGTGATCGGCAAGCCCAGCGTGGTGGGCGCTGCCTCGGGCGCCGTCGCCGGCTTGGTAGCCATTACTCCCGCGGCCGGCTTCGTCGGCGCCTGGGAGGCCACCGACGGCTACCTGAACATCCTGCCCGCCATCGTCATCGGCGCCGTGGCCGGAGTGCTGTGCTTCGGCGCCACCCGCCTCCGCTCGCGCCTGGGCTTCGACGATGCCCTGGACGTGTGGGCGGTGCACGGCATGGGCGGCACCTGGGGGGCCATCGCCACCGGCATATTCGCCACTGCCGCCGTCACCAGCCTCGCCGGCTTCCAGGGAGGCGTTGGCGGCCTCATCGACGGGCGGCCCGAGCAGCTCCTCGCCCAGTTCGCCGGCGTGGCGGCGACCTGGGGATACTCGTTTACCGTCACCTTCCTAGTGCTGAAGGCCCTGGACCTGGTCATGGGCCTGCGGGTGAGCGAGGAGGAGGAGGTGGTAGGCGTGGACGTGGCCCAGCACGGCGAGCGCGCCTACGTGCTGGAAGAGGTGGGCGTAGCGGCCGCCGCCTACGCCGTGCGCCCCGCCCCCGCCGCCCAGCCGGCCCCACGACCCCAACTGGCCCAGGGGGAGTCCCAGGCGGCCTCCACCAGTCCATAATGGGGGTGACATCATGCCAACAGGAGGAGCGCAGATGCAGAAGGTGGAGGCCATCATTCGCCCAGAAAAGCTCAACGACGTGAAGAACGCCCTGGCCGCGGCGGGCTTCGTGGGGCTGAACGTGGTGAACGTCACCGGTCGTGGCGTGCAGAAGGGGGTAGTCCACATCGGCCGCGGCGGCGAGACCTACGAGGTGGATATGCTGCCCAAGGTGAAGCTGGAGGTGGTGGTCAGGGACGAGGACGCCGAGAAGGTCGTCCAGCTCATCGCCCAGGCCGCCCGCACCGGCCACATCGGCGACGGCAAGATCTTCCTCATACCTGTCGCCGACGCCATGCGCGTCCGCACCGGCGAGCGGGGCGAGGCCGCCCTGTGACGGCGCTCACCAACGTAACATGAAGTTAACACCCGCCCGGGCCACCGTTGGCCCGGGCGGGCCTACAATGATTGGCGAGGCCCCAGCAAGAGAGCCTGACAGGAGGTAGAAGGCCTTGAGCCCCGAGGAACTGCGCGACCTGCAGCAGGCGGTGGAGCGCGTAAACCAGCTTATCCGCCAGCACAATGTCCAGATCGTCGACCTGCGCTTCAACGACCTGCCTGGCCTCTGGCAGCACTTCTCCATCCCCGTCGCCGAGCTGACGGAGATGGACGACATCGTCACCAGCATCTGGGTGGACGGCATCGGCTTCGACGGGTCTTCCATCCGTGGCTTCCAGAAGATCCAGGAATCGGACATGATCCTGCTCCCCGACCCGTCCACCGCGCGCATCGATCCCATCTGCCAGCACCCCACCCTGTCCATCATCTGCGACGTCTACGACCCCCTTACCAAGGAGCCCTACACGCGCGACCCGCGCCATATCGCCAAGAAGGCGGAAGAGTTCCTGCGCAAGAGCGGCGTGGGCGACATTTCCTACTGGGGCCCCGAGTGCGAGTTCTTCATCTTCGACGACGTCCGCTTCGACCAGGGGGAGAACTACGGCTTCTATCACGTGGACTCCATCGAGGGCGAGTGGAACTCGGGCCGCGAGGAGCGCCCCAACCTGGGCTACAAGCCCCGCTTCAAGGAAGGCTACTTCCCCGTGCCCCCGCACGACTCCCTGCAGGACATCCGCAGCGAGATGATCCTGACCATGAGCAGCATCGGCATTCCGGTGGAGGTGCACCACCACGAGGTGGCCACGGGCGGCCAGTGCGAGATCGACATGAAGTTCGACTCGCTGGTGAACATGGCCGACAAGGTCATGTGGTACAAGTACCTGGTCAAGAACATCGCCCGCAAGTACAACAAGGTGGCCACCTTCATGCCCAAGCCCCTCTTCGGCGACAACGGCTCGGGCATGCACACCCACCAGAGCCTGTGGAAGAACGGCCAGAACCTGTTCTACGACCCCGAGGGCTATGCCCTTATCAGCAAGCTCTGCCGGTACTACATCGGCGGGCTGCTCAAGCATGCCCGGGCACTCATGGCCTTCTGCGCCCCCACCACCAATTCTTACAAGCGGCTGACCCCGGGCTACGAGGCGCCGGTGAACCTGGTCTACTCCGCCCGCAACCGCTCGGCGGCGGTCCGCATACCCGTCTATTCCACTAACCCCAAGAGCAAGCGCATCGAGTTCCGTCCGCCCGATGGCTCCTGCAACCCCTACCTGGCCTTCGCCGCTATGCTCATGGCCGGCCTGGACGGCATCGAGAACGAGATCGACCCGGGCCCGCCCCTGGACAAAAACAGCTACGAGCTCTTGCCCGCCGAGGAGGCGGCCATCCCCAAGGTGCCGGGCAGCCTGGAGGAGGCGCTGCAGGCCCTGGAGGAAGACCACGAGTTCCTGCTGCGGGGCGGCGTCTTCACCAGCGATGTGCTGGAGGTGTGGGTGGAGTACAAGCGGCAAGAGATCGATCAGGTGCGCCTGCGGCCGCATCCCTGGGAGTTCCACCTCTACTTCGACGTCTGAGGGCCGGCCCGGCGTCCTGACGACGCTAGGGGGGCCGGAGGCCTTGGGGCCCCGGCCCCTTTTGCCTTACAATCGCCAGGGAGGTCGATGGGGATGCTGGAACGGGACGAGGCCCGCGAGTACGTGCTGGAGATGGCCCGCCAGCACGACGTCAAGTTCGTGCGCCTCTGGTTCACCGACATCCTGGGCCAGCTCAAGAGCATCAACATCACCGTCGAGGAGCTGCCCGAGGCCCTGGAGGATGGCGTCAGCTTCGACGGCTCATCGATCGAGGGCTTCGCCAGGGCCGACGAGTCGGACATGATCGCCATGCCCGACCCGACCACCTTCGCCCTCTTGCCCTGGCGCCCCCAGCAGAAGCGTGTTGCCCGCCTCTTCTGCGATGTGCTCCTGCCCAGCGGCGAGCCCTTCGAGGGCGACCCCCGTTACGTACTGAAGCGTAACCTCAAGCGGGCCGCCGACCTGGGCTACACCTTCTACGTGGGGCCGGAGCTGGAGTTCTTCTACTTCCAGGGGCCCGACGCCCCCAATGTACTGGACCGCGGCGGCTACTTCGACCTCACGCCCCTGGACGAGGCCACCGACCTGCGGCGCGATACGGTGCTGATGCTGGAGGAGATGGGCATCGCCGTGGAGCACAGCCACCACGAGGGCGCCCCCAGCCAGCACGAGATCGACCTCCACTACGCCGATGCCCTCACCATGGCCGATTCGGTCATGACCGCCCGCCTGGTGGTCAAGGAAGTGGCCATGAAGCACGGTGTGTATGCCACCTTCATGCCCAAGCCCCTGTCCGACGAGAACGGCTCGGGCATGCACATCAACCAGTCGCTCTTCCGGGGGGAGCGCAACGCCTTCTACGACCCCAATGACCCGCAAAGGCTCTCGGCGGTGGCCAGGGCATACATTGGCGGCCTGCTGCGCCACGCGCCCGAGATCACCCTCGTTACCAACCAGTGGGTCAACTCGTACAAGCGGCTGGTGCGGGGCAGCGGGCCCCTGGGCTTCGAGGCGCCGGTCTACGTCTCCTGGTCCTTCCGCAACCGGGCCGACCTGATCCGGGTGCCGGAGGTGAAGGCGGGCAAGGAGCAGGCGGTGCGCATCGAGTACCGCGCCCCCGACCCGGCCTGCAACCCTTACCTGGCCTTCGCCGCCATGTTGGCCGCCGGCCTGGAAGGCATCGAGAGGGAGTACCCTTGCCCTGCGCCCGCCGACAAGAGCGTCTACGAAATGACGGACGAGGAGCGCGAGGAACGGGGCATCACCCACCTGCCCGGCTCCCTGTGGGAAGCCATTCAGCTTGCCGAGCGCTCCCAACTGCTGCGCCGCTGTCTGGGCGAGCACGTCTTCCACACCCTCGTGCAGAACAAGAAGATCGAATGGGGCGAGTACCGTCGTCAGGTCACCGATTACGAGGTGCGCCGCTACCTGCCCATCCTGTAGACGGTAACGGGACGGGCATCCCCCGCCTCTATTAATCGGGGGCTATAATGTTGGGGCCGTACGGCCGGAGGTGAGGCCCAGGTGAGCCAAGAGGACAAGACGGGGACAGCCACTCGTCGCGCACGGCCCGTCAGCATCCTCATCGTCGATGACCACCCGGTAGTGCGCGAGGGCTTGCGGGCCCTGGTAAAGGCGCGCGACATCCAGGTGGTGGGCGAGGCAGCCGATGGCCAGGAGGCAGTGGAAATGGCCCGCCGCCTGCGGCCGGACGTGATCCTCATGGACATCCGCCTGCCCGACATGGACGGCTTTGCCGCCACCGCCGCCATCAAGCAGGAGCTGCCCCGCACCGCTGTCATAATGGTCACCAGCTACGAGAGCCGGGAATACCTTGAGCGGGCCCTGGAGGTGGGCGCCTCCGGCTACGTGCTCAAGGGCATGCCCCGCGAGGCCTACCTGGAGGCTATCCGCACCGTCCGCGCCGGCGGCTCCATAATCGAGGCCGGCCTCCTCGCGCAGCTCGTGCGCCAGCACCAGCCCCAGGCCGAGCCCGCCGACCAGGTGGCCCAGGCGGTGGCCTCCCTGTCACCACGAGAACGTGAGGTGCTCCGGCTCATCGCCCGCGGCCTGACCAACAAGGAGATCGCCCAGCAGATCCATTACAGCCTGGGGACCGTAAAGAACGTCGTGCGCCGCATCATCGACAAGCTGGGCGTCTCCGACCGCACGCAGGCGGCAGTACTCGCTGCTCGCGCCGGCCTCACCGAGGACGAAGAGTGAGACCTGTCCGCCTGGACAGCGCAGATAGCCGTCATGGTGTCCATACGGAGCATCCTTTGGCCTTCAGGCCAATCACTCGTCGGGGCCACTGTCCGCTGGTAGCTGATATGATTGCCCTCCCGGTGCCGTCGCTTCTGGCCGGAAGATAGTATCCCTCTCTTGCCAGCCCGGCCTAGCCTTTAGGCATGGGCAGGGGTGTCCTCAGGAGACCCTGCAGGCCCATGAGGGAGGGGGAACCCATATGGAACAACCTAACGCCTTTTCGGACGCCTTTCAGGCGTTCTACCCGCGCATCTTCAGTTTCATCCTCGCCCGCACGCGCGACCAGCACGTGGCCGAGGACCTGACGGCCGAGGCCTTCGTCCGTGCCTATCGCTACTGGGACCGCCTGCGGCACGAGGAAGCCCTGGCCAGCTGGCTGTTCCGCATCGCCAAGAACCTGGTGGCCAGCCACCGCCGGCGGACACGCACCCTGGAACGCGCCCTGGACAGAGCTGCCCACCTCCCTCAGGACGGGAACGGCACCCTCCCCGACCCCGAAGAGGTAGTGCTGCATAAGGAAGACCTGGCGCGGCTGAAGCGGCTCCTGTCCCGCCTCTCCCCCCGCGAGCAGGAGGTGCTCTCGCTGCGCTTCGAGTGGGGCATGGACAGTCGGCAGATAGGGGAACTGCTGGGCCTTTCCGACGTGCACGTACGGGTCATCATCTACCGCGCACTGGGCCGGTTGCGGCGCGGCTTCGAAACGGAACAGGCTGCCAAGAAGGCGGTGGCCGTCAGCTAGGGCCTCAGCGGCCAGCCACCAGGGCCGTACCCAGCTCGCGGTAGACCAGAGAGGCAGCGTCCTCGGCCGCCTCCATCAGGGGCAGCGGGGCGAGGCCCACCAGGAAGATCCCCACCAGCAGCGCCGCCACCGCTGCATACTCCAGCCACGGCGTGGAGAAGCGTCCAGGCTCCTCGGGCTCTCCCAGGTACATCTGCTTCATCACCATCAGGTAGTAGTACAGGGATATGAAGCTGGTGAGGACGCCCACCCCGGCCAGCCACAGGAACCCTTCCTCGGCGATGGCCTGGAAGAGCACGAACTTGGTCACGAAGCCGGCGAACAGCGGCATCCCTGCCAGGGAAAACAGGGAGGCCGCCATGGCCAGGGCGAGGAACGGCGCCCGCTCCGCCAGGCCCCGGTAGTCGTAGATGTCCTCTTTGCCCGTCCAGTTGTAGTAGACGATGGCGCAGGCGAATGCCGCCAGGTTGCTGATGACGTAGCCGGCCAGGTGGAAGAGGATGGCGGTGGCCGCATCCGGACGGTCGGGGGAGAGCGCCACCACCCCCGCCAGTATGTACCCCACCTGTCCGATGCTGGAGTAGGCCAGCAGCCGCTTGATATTGCGCTGCTGCAGGGCCACCAGGTTACCCAGCAGCATGGTCGCCGCAGCCAGGCCTGCCAGAAGCGGCTGCCAGTCATCGGCCAGGGGCATGAGGCCGCGCACGAACAGCTTGATGAACAGGGCGAACCCCGCCGCCTTGGACAGGGCCGAGATGAGGGCCGTCACCGGCAGGGGAGCCCCCTCGTAGGCGTCGGGCGTCCACATGTGGAAGGGCACCGCCGCTACCTTGAAGCCCAGCCCGGCTACCAGCAGCACCAGCCCCAGCAGCACCGCCGACCGCGCCCCCTCCAGGTCTCCGCTCAGCGCCTCGCGGATCCCGTCGTACTGGGTGGTCTTAGTGGCGGCATATATCATGCTGAGGCCGTACAGCAAGATGGCGGAAGAGAAGGCGCCCAGCAGCATATACTTCAGGCCGCCCTCGTTGGAGCGGATCTCGTTGCGGGCGAAGGAGGCCAGCACGTACAGGCTGAAGCTGGATAGCTCCAGGGCGATGTAGGCCGAGAGGAGCTCCTGGGCCGCCGCCATGTAGGTGGCGCCCAGGGCAGAGAGAAGCACCAGTCCGTAGTACTCGCCGGCGTTCTTCAGCCTCTCGCCCACGTAGCGGGCGGAGACCAGGCACACAGTGAAGGCGATGCCGTGGAAAAGGAGCCGGAAGAAGGTAGTGTAGTTGTCCACCTCTAGCAGGTTGCCGAAGGCAGCGTCGTCGTTCAGCCAGATCAGGGACGTACCGGCGGCAGCCAGTGCGCCCGCCGCCCCCAGATAGCCCAGCCATGTCTTGGGCAGCCTGGGGAAGAAGGTGCCCACCAGCACCAGCATTGCGGCCCAGCCAGCCAGGACGTATTCCGGCGCCAGAAGCGACCAGTCCAGCCTCATTGCGAGATCCCCGGCAGGTTCTTCACCGATGCAGCGATGCGCTCCAGGAAGGGAAACGGCCACATGCCGGCAAAGGCCAGGAAGAACACCAGCACCGCCCCGCCGAACTGCTCACCGGGCCTCATCTCCTTCAGGAAGTTCCAGCGCTCGTTGAACGGCCCGAAGTAGGCCCGTGCCAGCATCCGCAGGATGTAGGTGGCCGTGATGGCCGCCGCCAGGATGCCCAGGGCTCCCGCCCATGGATACCCGGCCCTGAACACGCCCACGAAGATGAGGAGCTCGGCCACGAACCCGGCCAGCCCGGGCAGACCCAGGGAAGACAGCCCCGCTGCCGCCCAGTAGGCGGCGTGGCGCGGCATCCTCTGGGCCAGGCCACCGAAGATGGTCATGTCGCGCACATGCGCCTGGTCGTACAGCGCCCCCACGTTGGTGAACATCAGGGCGGTCATCACCCCGTGGGCGAACATCTGCAGCACCGCCCCGTTGATGCCGATCTCGTGCATGCTGGCCAGGCCCATGATCACGTAGCCCATGTGGCTGACGCTGGAATAGCCCACCATGTACTTCAGGTCGGTCTGGGCAAGGGCCGACACGGCGCCGTAAAGGGCGCCGGTCACCCCCAACGTCATCATCACTGGCGCCCAGAAGTGAGCGCCCTCGGGCATCAGGGCCATACCCACCCGCAAGATGCCGAAGGCCCCCAGCTTCATCAGCACCCCGGCATGGAGCATGCTCACTGCCGTCGGCGCCGCCACGTGCCCATCGGGCGACCAGGTGTGGAAGGGCCACAGGCCCGCCAGCACCCCGAACCCGAGCATGAAGAACGGGAAGAAGATCTTCTGGAAGGTCTCGTCGTAGGCCACCGCCTGCAGGGCCGGCAGGTCGAAGGTGCCGAGCCCCGCCTCCACGAAGGTAGCGAAGATGCCTATGAAGATGAGCACGCTGCCCGCCACCAGGTACAGCACCAGCTTCAGCGCCCCGTACTCCTTGGTACGGACGAAGTTGCCAAAGTTGGTGCTAGCCCCCCAGATGGCGATGAGGAAGTACATGGGCAGCACCGCCACCTCGTACCAGAAGAAGAACCAGAACAGGTCCAGGCTGGCGAAGACGCCGTAGACCCCCGACACCAGCAGGAACAGCAGCACGAAATAGTCCTTGTTCCGGTAGTCGATGTTCCAGGAGATGAACACGCCCGTGAAAATGACGATGCCCGTGAGCAGGATCAGCGGCGCCGTGATGCCATCCACCGCCAGGTGGAAGCTGATTCCCCTGTCGCCCAGGAAGGCCACGTCCCGCAGCCAGTCCAGGCGCAGGTCGTACCGGTAACCGCCGTCCTCGAACTGATAGGCGACGAAGATGGCGAGGGAGAGGGCGAAGAGCGCCGTCCCCGACAAGAGGCACAGGTACCGCACCAGGTACCGGCCCGACAGTGGCAGCCGGTCCGGCAGCGGCCCCAGCTTGGGCACCGGCAGGTACCGCACCTGCTCGTCGTGGCGGTAGGGAATGAGCATGAGCAGCAGGCAGGTGCCCACCGGCACAGCTATGGTGGCGAAAACGGCCCACTCCATATCGCTAGACCCTCACGGCCAGAAGGACAGCCGCCGCGATGAGCGCACCGGCCGCTATGGCCAGGGCATAGTTGGGCAGGCGTCCCGTCTGCAAGAACTTGAGCTCGAAGCCGGTGAAGAAGGCCAGCCCCGCCGTCCCGTCCACCCCCGTGTCGTTGACCACCACCCGGTCGAACCAGGCGATCACCCGTCCCAGGGCCAGGACGATACGGTCGATGACCCACTGGTACGCCTCGTCGACGTAGTACTTGTGCCAGAGGAGCTGATAGATGGGGCGGAAGCGCTCGCCCAGCACCCGGGCCGGCCGCGCCTCTCCCCACCAGGCCCAGCCTGCCACCGCCAGCCCTACCACTACCGACACGATGGAGGCCACAGCTATGGCCGATGGGAACTTCAGCTCCTCCGGCTCCTCGAAGAACACGAACTTGCCGATGCTCCCCGGGAAGCCCAGCGCCTCGCCCACGGCGTCGAACGTCCAGAAGCCCGCCACCACCGATATGGCCGCCAGCACCAGCACCGGCAGCAGCATGTTCGGCGGCGCCTCATGGGCGTGCTCGTAGGCGTGATGGTCCCGTGGCCGGCCGGTGAAAGTGAGGATGTACAGCCGCCCCATGTAAACGGCGCTCAGGAAGGCGCTGAAGGCCACCAGGGCCGTCACCAAGGCGTTCTGATGGGTGCTGACCCCGTGCAGGATGGCGTCCTTGGCCCAGAACCCCGAGAAGGGGATGAGCGCGGCCATGGAGAGGGCCCCTACGCCGAAGGCAGCCGCCGTCTGGGGCATCTTCGCCGCCAGACCGCCGAGCTGGGTCACCTCCTGCCGGTCGGTGCCGTGGATGACGTTGCCCGCGGCCATAAACAGCAGCGCCTTGAAGAACCCATGCACGAACAGGTAGAACATGGCCGCCGTTACGTCCCGCGAGCCCAGGGCCACCATCATCAGGCCCAGGCTGTTGAGGGTCGAGTAGGCCACCACCCGCTTGATGTCCGTGGCCACGAGGCCCATCGTGGCCGACATGAGGATGGTCACCAGGGCCAGGGACGTCACCACGTTGAGGGCTATCGGGTCGGCCAGGTCGAACAGGGGCATGGTCCGGGCCACCATGTACACCCCAGCCACCACCATGGTGGCGGCGTGGATGAGCGCCGAGACCGGTGTGGGCCCCTCCATGGCGTCGGGGAGCCAGACGTGCAGCGGGAACTGGGCCGACTTGCCCACCGCCCCGGCGAAGAGCAGCAGCACCGCCAGGGTCAGGTACTCTCGGCTGTAGCCTCCCGCCTCGGCAAACTCGAATATCTCGCGAATGTTGAAGGTCCCCGCTTCCCGCCAGAGCAGCACTATACCGATAAGGAACCCCACATCACCGATGCGGGTGGTGATGAACGCCTTCTTGGCCGCCTCGGCTGCCGAGCGCCGCTCGTGCCAGAATCCGATCAGCAAGTAGGAGCAGAAGCCGACCCCTTCCCAGGCGGCGTACAGCAGCAGAAGGTTGTCGGCCAGCACCAGCGTGACCATGGAGGCCACGAACAGGCTCATGGCGGCGAAGAACCAGCCGTAGCGGGGGTCACCCTTCATGTAGCCCGTCGAGTAGATGAAGATCAGCGTCCCCACGAAGGTGACCACCGCCAGCATCACCGCCGCCAGCTGGTCGAACAGGAAGCCCAGCGTCACATGGAAGGTGCCGAAGCGCAGCCAGTCGATACCCGAGGACACCCCCTCGAAGTGGCCCTCGTCCAGCGCCCCCAGCAGGTCTGCCAGCATGAAGGCGAAGAGCACGAAGCTGGCTGCCACCGCGCCGATGGCCAGCCAGTCGCCCCGTCGGGGCAGGTACGGGCCCAGCAGCAGCAGCACCACGAAGGCCCCGAAGGGCAGCGTCGGCAGGAGCCAGGCGTGCTCCATCCCTACCATCGCAGCGTGTCCACCTCGTCGACGTTAGCGGTTGCCCGGTTGCGGAACAGGCGCAGGATGATGGCCAGGGCCAGCCCTACCTCGGCCGCGGCGATGGTGATGACGAAGATGGCGAAGATGAGGCCGCGGAACTCCTGTGGCGCCAGGTAGGCGGCGAAGGCGATGAAGTTGATGCTCACCGCCTGCAGCATCAGCTCCACCGACATGAGGATGAGGACGGCGCTGCGCCGGGCCAGGACGCCATACACGCCCAGGGCGAACAGAATGGCCCCCAACACCAGAAAGTGCTGGATGGGGATCATTCTTCCTCTTCCTCCATACGGGCCAGGATGACAGCCCCCACCAGGGCCACGATCAGCACCAGCGAGGCCACCTCGAAGGGCACCGACCAGTTGCGGAACAGTGAGCGCCCCAGCTCCCGCGCCGGCACGAGGGTTATCTGCTCGGTCGCCCCCAGGGCTGCCCAGTCGGTGGTCACGATGGCCGTCACCAGCAGGCCCAGCAGCGCGCTGCCCAGGACAAAGGCGAAGGGCTTCTGGGGCCCGTCCACCGCCTGCGGCACGTCCCGCGCCCGGGTGAGCATCAGCACGAACAGGATGAGGATGGTGACGGCGGCGCCATAGATGAGCACCTGCACGATGGCCAGGAACTCGGCCGCCAGGAGGAGGAAGACGCCGGCGACGCCCAACAGCGCGACGATGAGGAACAGGGCGGCGTAGACCACGCTGCGGGCCAGCACCACCCCCAGACCGCCCAGCACGGTCACCGCCGCGACGACGTAGAAGATCCCCTCTTCGAGCGTCATCCCCTTTCGCTCTGGGGCGCTATCATGAGGCGCCGGGGGAAGTCCCCCCGGCCCATCATAGCGCCACCCAATCTAAGGCTCTATACCCGGCTACCTCCAACTGCGGTAGCTACTCTTCCTCGCTGCCCCCTTCGGCCCCCTCGGTCTTGGGCACCCAGCCGCTGTGGGCCACGCCCATCGGGTCGCGGAACGGGTTCTTGAGCAGGCCCGTCTTGGAGGGCCTCAGCAGGGCGTCCAAGTCCATGACCAGGTCCTGGCGGTCGAAACGGGACATCTCTACGCTGCGCCAGGTGTTGTCCATGACGATAGCGTCGAAGTTGCAGACCTCCACACAGATGTCGCAGCGCATGCAGCGGGCGTAGTCGATGTAAAAGGTGTCCACGATCTTCTTGCGTGGGCTCTTCCCCTCGGCGTACTTGGGGTTGTCCTTCATGGTCACCGTCATGCAGTCGGTGGGGCAGTAGCGCGCGCACACCTGACAGCCGGTGCAGAAGGGCTCGTCGTGCTCGAAGTCCCAAAGGAGCGTGGGGAACCCCCTCGACCGGTGCGGCAACTGCTTGCGCTCGGTGGGGTACTGCACCGTCACCGGCTTCCGGGCGGCAATGCCAAAGGTGGCGGCGATGGTCTTCAGTATGCCGAGCATGTTATACGCTCACCTCTCTCGCGGCTCCCGCGGCCACCGGCGCTGGCCGCCGGACAGGCACGGGCCGCCGCACCATCCGATAAGTCAGGAACATGGCGGTCACGGTTCCGGCACCGGACAGGACGCCCAGCACCACGTCCGGCCAGTCGTAGACCAGCACCAGCCCGTTGACGATGATCTGATAGAAGGCCAGAGGCAGCAACACCTGCCAGGAATAGGCCATGAGTTGGTCGATGCGCAGCCGAGGCAGGATGGCCCTCGCCCACATGAAGAACAGGATCAGGAGCGACGTCTTGATGAGAATGAGGGGCACCTGCAGGGCCGGCCCCACCTCGTTGCCCAGCGGCCAGTTCCAGCCGCCCAGGAACACCAGCGAGGCCAGTATGGACAACAGCACCAGGTTGACGTACTCGCCCATCATGAACATGGCCCAGCGCATGCCCGAGTACTCCACGAAGGGCCCGCCCACCACCTCCGACTCGGCCACGGGTATGTCGAACGGCTGGCGATACAGCTCGGCCAGCGCGGCCACGACGAAGATGAAAAAGGCCAGCGACTGCCAGACGATGTAGGGCACTCGCCCCTGTCCGTCCACGATCTGCACCAGGTCCAGGGTGCCGCGGCCGTCGGGCGTGTGGGCCACCATGGCCACCGCCACCGCCGCCATCACCAGAGGTATCTCGTAGCTGATGAGCTGGGCAGCCGAACGCATGGCCCCCAGGATGGCGTACTTGTTGTCGGAGCCCCAGCCCGCCATCACCAGGCCGACAATGGACAACGTGGAGACGGCCAGGATGAAGAACAGGCCCAGGGCCAGGTTGCGCACGAACAGGTCGTCGGTGATGGGGAGGGTCACCAGGGCCACCACCGTCGGCACCACCACCACGTAAGGCGCCAGTTCGAACGTCCAGCGGTCGGCACTGTGGGGGCGCACGTCCTCCTTGGTCAGCAGCTTGATGGTGTCGGCCACCGCCTGCAGCGTGCCGTACGGCCCTACCCGCATGGGCCCCAGCCGGTTCTGCACCCGCCCGATGACCTTCCGCTCCACGTAGTTGAGGACAATGACGCTCAGCGGTATGGCCAGGGCGATGACCAGTATACGCAGGAGGCCGTCCAGCCACGGGTTGTTGCCGATCACCGGTCCACCTCGCACAGCACGATGTCTATCGACCCGAGGATGATGATGGCATCGGCCACGTAGTTGCCCACCACCATCTCCCGCAAGGGCGACAGGTTGCAGAAGGAGGCCCCCCGCACCTTGTGGCGCCAGGGTTTGTCGCCGCCACGGGACACGATGTAAACGCCGTACTCGCCCCGCGGCGACTCGGTGCGGGCGTACACCTCCCCGGGCGGCGGCCGCAGCACCCGCTTCAGTCCCGAGGCCATGATGGGCCCGTTCTTGGGCATCTGCTTCAGGGCCTGCTCCACTATGCGCAGGGACTGGCGCATCTCCTCCATGCGCACCAGGTAGCGGTCGTAGACATCGCCCTCGGTGCCCACAGGGATCTCGAAGTCGAAGCGGTCGTAGATCGAATACGGCTCGGCGCGGCGCAGGTCGTGCTTGACGCCGCAGGCCCGGAGCATCGGCCCCGACAGGCCCCAGTTGATGGCCTGTTCCGGCGTCACGGGCGAAAGGCCACGGCAACGGGCCAGGAACACCTCGTTGTCGGTCATGAGGGCGTCCAGGTCATCGATGCCCCGCCGCACGTGGTCGATGACGTACCGCGCGTGCTCCTGGAAGTCGTCGGGCACGTCCCAGGCCACGCCGCCGGGCCGGAAGTAGTTGTACATCATGCGCTCGCCGGTGACGGCCTCGAAGAAGTCCTGGATCACCTCACGCTCGCGAAAGGCGTACATGAAGGGGGTGCCGAAGAAGCCCACGTCGGTGCCGAAGGCGCCCGCCCACATCAGGTGGCTGGCCACCCGGTTCAGCTCGCCCAGGATGACGCGGATGTACTCGGCCCGCTCGGGCACCTCCAGGCCCATGAGCTTTTCCACCGCCAGGCAGTAGGTCCACTCGGTGTTGAACTGGGCCAGGTAGTCGGTGCGGTCATGGTAGCCGATGGCCTGGCGGTAGTCGCAGTTCTCGGGCAGTTTCTCGTTGCCGCGGTGCATGTAGCCCAGCACCGGCTCGCAGTCCTCTACCAGCTCGCCGTTGACGGTCAGGATCATGCGGAAGACGCCGTGGGTGGCCGGGTGCTGAGGACCCACATTGATGTAGAGGTCTATGGTCTCCAGGTCGTGCCTGTGTTCAGCGCCTGGCCTGGCCATGGCGGGCCGCTAGCCTCCTTCGCCTTCTTGCTCCAGGCGGCGAAGCGCCTCCTGGACGTACTGGCGCTCTTCCTCGCCCGAGAGCCCCTTGGCTCGCGCTTCCTCCCGCGCTTTCTTGATGACCTCGGCCTTCTTCTGGGCCAGGGCGATGCGGGCAGCCTTGTCGGCGGCGCTCAGGGGGGCCTTGCCCTCGGCAGCGGGGCGCTGGGGCTGGGGCGCCGGTGGCGCCGCCGCGCCGGCCATCTCCTCCTCGAAGCGCTTCACCGCCTGCTGCACATACTGGCGCTCTTCCTCCCCCGAGAGGCCCTTGGCGCGGGCCTCTTCCCGCGCCTTCTTGATGACCTCCGCCTTCTTCTGGGCCATGGCCACCTTTTGAGCGCGCTCGTCGCCGGCTGCCGGCCGGGCCGCTGCCGGGGCCGGCGCCGCCGCCTCTTTGGCCATCTCTTCCTCGAAGCGCTTGATGGCCTCCTGGACGTATTTGCGCTCCTCCTCCGGCGGCAGGCCCTTGGCGCGGGCCTCTTCCCGCGCCTTCTTGATGACCTCCGCCTTCTTCTGGGCCATGGCCACCTTCTGGGCCTTTTCGTCCACGGCGGCCTCGGGGGCGCCGGCGGGGGCGGCAGCCGCTGCCAGCTTCTCTACCCGCTCCAGGAGGCTCTCCTGCCAGTCCTCTATCTCGGCCAGGGGGTGGCTCTTGCGCAGGGGGTAATAGCCCAGCCCCTCCTCGGTCAGGAGCGGGCGCAGGTCGGGGTGCCCCTCGAAGACGATGCCGAACATCTCCCACGTCTCTCGCTCGTGCCAGTCGGCGGCCCGCCAGATATGGGCCACGCTAGGCACGTGGGGATCGTCGGCCGGCATCTTCACCTTCACAGCCAGCGTGTGGCCGTGGCGGAAGGAGCGGAGGTGGTATACCACCTCCAGCTCGTCGATGTAGTCCACCCCCGACAGGCAGCGCAGGTAGTCGAACGCCAGCCGCTCGTCCTCCTTGAGGGCAGTCATGAAACGCAGCAGCTCGTCACGGGAGACCACCACCGCCGGATCCAGGGGCGTCGGGACGTACTCGAAAGAGATATCCGGCACCGCCTCCCGCAGTCGCTCCAGCACGGGAGGGAGGGACTGGCCGGTGGTGGTGCCGTCGCTCATAGCGCTAGCGGCCGATCTTGCCCCGTTCCTCCATGATCTTCTTCTGCAGGGCGAGGAAGGCGTCCATCAACGCCTCGGGCCGGGGCGGACATCCGGGCACGTACACGTCCACGGGGATGATCTTGTCCACCCCCTGCAGCACACGGTCGTAGCGCGTATAGGGCCCGCCATTGGTGGCGCAGGCGCCCATGGAGATGACCCACTTGGGGTTGGGCATCTGCTCGTAGAGCAGCTTCACCGCCGGGGCCATCTTCTTGGTCACGGTCCCCGACACGATCATCACGTCGCTCTGCCGTGGCGACGGCCAGGGGATGATGCCGAAGCGGTCCAGGTCGTGCCGGGCCATGTAGGTCGCGATCATCTCGATGGCGCAGCAGGCCAGCCCGAAGGTCAGGGGCCACAGGGAGTTCTTGCGGCCCCAGGCGATGAGCCAGTCGGCAGGCACCTGGATGATGCCCGGCAGGAGCTGGCGGTACAGGGCCTTGGGCCGCGAGTGCACCTCCGGAGCGGGCGTCAGGGACTTGACCTCGTGCACCACCTCCGGCGGCACCACGTCCGACCGCGCCCCTGGCGGGTCGTCGCGCACCTCGTACACTCGCACGGGCCTGCGTTCGGCCATTTCGTCCACCTACCTCCACTGCAGTGCGCCTTTGCGCCAGGCGTACAGCAGCCCGAAACCGAGGATGATGATGAACACCAGCATCTCGTAAAAGGCCATAGCCCCGATGTCCAGGAAGCTCAGGGCCCACGGGAACAGGAACACGGCCTCGATGTCGAAGATCAGGAACAGGATGGCGAACAGATAGTACCGGAAGTGGATCTGAAAGCGCCCGCGGCCGATGGGCAGCATGCCGCACTCGTAGCTGAGGCCCTTGGGACGGGTGCGCTGCCGAGGGGACAGGATCAGATTGCCTATGAGGGCGCCGGCCACCAGCGCGAAGCCGAGGATGGTGGCGATGAGGACCGCTGTGTACTGCTCGAATAGGCCTTGAACGTCCGGCACTGCTGTCTCGGCCCCTTATGCTATCCGATTGTTCCTCTCACCACAAGCATACCCCCCGCCACCTATACCGTCAATAAAAGAAGGAAAGGCTTTCCAAATGTTCAGCCGAGGGACTGCAGCCTGCGCCGTAGCCCTTCCAGGCGCTGCTGGGCCGCCGCCAGCCGCTCCTCCTCTCGCGCCACCACCGCTGCCGGGGCCCGGGTACGGAACTCGGACCGGGAGAGGCGCTGGCGCAGGCCTTCGACCTCCGCCTCCGCCTCTCGTAGCTGGCGCAGGAGCCGCTCCCGCTCCCGCTCCACCTCCACCAGCCCAGCAAGGGGCAGGGCCACCTGTGCACCGGTGAGGACGGCGGTGGCCACCTCCCGGGCAGGGTGGGACGAGGCATCGGCGGAGATGTGGAGCGGCCGTGCGCGGGCCAGCACCTCCATGGCCGGGGCCACGGCGGCTAGCACCGCCGCCTCGGGGCTGGCCACGTAGGCTTCCACCCATCGCCCCGGCTCCACCCGCCACTCAGCCCGCAGGTTGCGTATGGCCCTCACCACGCCCATGACCAGGCCCATCTGGCGCTCGGCCTCGGGATCGAGCCAGGAGCGCCGGGCCCGCGGCCAGGGTGCGGCGATAAGGGCCTCCGATTCGGCCCACGCCAGATAGGGCCGCAGGCGCTGCCACAGGGCCTCGGTCACGAAGGGCATGATGGGATGGAGCAAGCGCAGGGAGACGTCCAGGGCGTAGGCCAGCACCGAAAGCACGTCTCTGTCGCCCTGGCGCAGGCGCACCTTGGCCATCTCCAGGTACCAGTCGCACAGCTCCCCCCAGAAAAACTCGTGCAGGCGCTTGCCCGCCTCGCCGATCTGGAACTGGCGCAGCAGCCGCTCCACCCGATCGATGGTGTGGTGCAGGCGCGAGAGCAGCCACCTGTCCTCCAGGGGGAGGGTGCGGCGCCGCCGCCCGGAAGGCGCCTCCACCTTCTCGCCGGGCGCCAAATGCTCGGCCAGGGCCTGGACCACGAAGCGGCCCGCGTTCCAGATCTTGTTGGCGAAGTTGCGTCCCCCTTCCAGCTTCTCCGCCGACAGGCGCATGTCGTTGCCGGGCGCGGCTCCCGTGGCCAGCACGTAACGCAGGGCATCGCACCCGTAATGGCCGATGGCCTCCAGCGGGTCGACGACGTTGCCCAGGCTCTTGGTCATCTTGCGGCCCTGGGGGTCCCGCACCAGGCCGTGCAGATAGACGTAGTAGAAGGGCACCTGCCCCGTGTTATAGAGGCCCATCATGATCATCCGGGCCACCCAGAAGAAGAGGATGTCGTAGCCTGTTTCCAGCACCGAGGTGGGATAGAAGCGACGGAAGTCATCGGTGTCGTCGGGCCAGCCCAGCGTGGAATGGGGCCAGAGGGCTGACGAGAACCAGGTGTCGAGCACGTCTTCGTCCTGGCGCAGGTCGGACGAGCCGCAAGACTGGCACCGCTCGGGGTCGCGCATGGGCTCTTCCCGCGGCGGCACCGTCACCCCGCCGCAAGACCGGCAATACCACGCCGGTATGCGGTGGCCCCACCAGAGCTGCCGCGAGATGCACCAGTCGCGGATGTTCTCCATCCAATGGAGGTAGACGCGGGCGAAGCGACGGGGCACGATGCGGACCCTGCCTTCCTTCACCACGCGTGTGGCCGGCTCGGCCAGGGGCCTCATGCGCACGAACCACTGCTCGCTGGCGATGGGCTCCACGATGGTGCCGCAGCGCTGGCAGTGGCCCATGCTGTGGCGGTGGGGCTCCTCGCGCTCCAGCAGCCCCTGCGATTCCAGGTGGCGGGCCATAGCCTGGCGAGCCTCGAACCGGTCCATGCCCTGGAAGGGGCCGGCGTGCTCATTCATGCGGCCGTCGGGCCCGATGGAGACGATGGTCGGCAGGCCGTGCCGCTCGCCGATCTCGAAGTCCAGCACATCGTGCCCAGGCGTTATCTTCAGAGCGCCCGTCCCGAACCTGGGATCCACTGCCTCGTCGGCGATGATGGGCACCGGCCTCTCCACCACCGGCACCAGCGCCCGGCGGCCCACCAGGCCCCGCCAGCGTTCCACCTGGGGGTTCACGGCCACGGCCACGTCGGCCACGATAGTCTCCGGACGGGTGGTGGCCACGACGATGTGCTCGCCAGTGGGGCGTCCCGCGTCGTCCAACAGTGGGTAGCGCACGTACCACAGGTGGCCATCGTGCTCCTGGTGCTCAACCTCCAGGTCGGACAGGGCCGTGCGGCACCGCGGGCACCAGTTGATGATGCGCTCCCCCCGGTAGATGAGGCCGTCGTGGTAGAGGCGGACGAAGGTGGTGCGCACCGCCCGCGAGGGCCCCTCGTCCAGAGTGAAGCGCTCGCGCGTCCAGTCGCAGGAGGCGCCCAGGCGCCGGTGCTGGTCGGTAATGGTGGCCCGCGTCTTCTGCGCCCACTGCCAGGTGCGCTCGAGGAACGCCTCCCGCCCGATGTCGTGACGGGTGAGGCCCTCCTTGGCCAGCTCCCGCTCCACCACGTTCTGGGTGGCGATGCCGGCGTGGTCAACGCCCGGCAGCCACAGGGTCGGCTCGCCCTTCATGCGGTGCCAGCGCACCAGGGTGTCCTCCAGGGTGGCGGTGAGGGCATGGCCCATGTGCAGGGCGCCCGTGACGTTAGGCGGCGGCATGACGATGCAGAAGGGGGGCTTGGCGGGATCACCCCTGGGCTGGAAGTATCCCCCCCGCTCCCACATCTCGTAGATGGACGGCTCGTGCCGGGAGGGCTCGTAGGCCTTGGGCAGCTCCTGGACGGTGGCCATGGTTCGCCCCGCCTGCCAACAAGGGCCCCGGGTCGACCGGGGCCCTTGCACGGTTGCGGCGTTTTGCATTTTACTTCTCGTCCGCGAGAGGGTCAACGCGAGGCGGGCCGCCGGGGGGCGGGCTGCTCAGTCTGCCAGCAGCAGGAGCGACTCGCCCGGCTCGACCCGCTGCCCGGGCGCGACATACACCTCGCGGACGGTGCCACCGTGCTGGGCGCGCAGCTCGTTGTTCATCTTCATGGACTCGATGACCAGCAGGACATCGCCCTCGCCCACCGTCTGGCCGGGCGCCACCTGCACTTCCTGGACAACGCCGCTCATGGGCGAGACCACCAGCCAGCCTCCTCCGGCAGCGGGCTGCCACCCGGCCGCCTCGACAACCGGCGCGGGCGCCCTGCCCGCCCGCCCCGACTGTACATGCACCGCGTAGCGACGAAAGCCGATGGTGATCTCGTAGCCTCCCGCCCTGGGTTCGGCGAAGGCCTCGAACGGGTGCCCGTCCACTTCCAGCAGGTAGAGGGGAACGCCGCCATGGCCCACCTGCTCCAGCCGCACCCGGTGCGAGCGGCCGTCCAGGACGACGCGCAGGCCTCCGGGCCCTTCTTCCACCTCCACCTCGTGGAGGTCGCCGCCCAACCTGACTAGGTACCTCTCCGCCACAGCGCCCTCTCCACGGGAATGCCCGCGCCGGGGCCCCGCTGCACCAGTCGCCCGCCCAGCCGCCAGGGGCTATCGCCCGCCAGGGGGGTAGTGCGGGGCCGGGCACGCCGCTGGTGCGCTAGCAGGGCAGCCAGCACGACGGCCGCCGCCTCCTCTGCCCCCCGCTCGGCCCGAGGCCGATAGTGCTTCTCGACATACCGGGTGTCCAGTCGCCCGGATACGAACCGGGGGTCCTCCAGCACCTGCAGGTGGAAGGGGATATTGGTGCTGATGCCCACGATCTTGAACTCGCGCAGGGCCCGCCTCATGCGGGCGATGGCCTGCCGACGGTCGCGTCCCCACGTGACGAGCTTGGCGATGAGGGGGTCGTAGTAGTAGGTGACCTCCATGCCATCGTACAGGGCGCTGTCCACCCGCACGCCCGGGCCGCCCGGCACGCTGACGAAGGTCACGGTGCCCACCGAGGGCAGGAAGTTCTGGAAGGGGTCTTCGGCGGTGATGCGGCACTCGATGGCCCATCCCCGCAGCCGGATGTCCTCCTGCCGGTAGGACAGCCGCTCGCCCGCCGCCACCATGATCTGGTCGGCCACCAGGTCCACACCCGTCACCATCTCGGTGACGGGGTGCTCCACCTGTAGACGCGTGTTCATCTCCAGGAAGTTGATGCTCCCTTCCCTGTCCAGGAGGAACTCCAGGGTACCCACGCTACGGTAGCCTACGTGGGTCACGGCCCGGCGGGCCAGCTCCATCAGGCGCTCCCGGAGCGCGTCGTCGACTGCCGTAGAGGGCGCCTCTTCGATGATCTTCTGGTGCCGACGCTGGATGGAGCACTCGCGCTCGCCCAGCACCACCACGTTGCCGTAGGCGTCAGCGATGACCTGCACCTCGATGTGCCGCACCGGCTCCAGATATTTCTCCAGGTACACCACGCCGCTGCCGAAGGCGGACGCCGCCTCACGGCGCGCCCGCTCCAGGGCAGCGGGCAGCTCCTCGGCGCGGAAGACGGTGCGCATGCCCCGCCCCCCGCCGCCTGCCGCCGCCTTCACCAAAATGGGGAAGCCGATGCGGGTGGCTGCCTCGGCCGCCTCCGCCTGGTCCGAGAGCTCCTGGGTGCCCGGCACCACCGGCACCCCCGCCTCCTGCATGATGTGGCGCGCCCTCAGCTTGTCGCCCATGGAGCGAATGACTTCCGGCGGCGGCCCCACGAAGATGATGCCGTTGTCGAGGCAGGCCTGGGCGAAGTCGGCGTTCTCGGCCAGAAAGCCGTAGCCGGGATGGACGGCATCCACCCTCGCCTTCTTGGCCACCTCGATGATGCGGCGGATGTTCAGATAGCTCTCTCGGGCCGGCGGCGGGCCGATGCAATAGGCCTCATCGGCGTGGCGTACGTGCAGGTCGTTGCGGTCAGCCTCCGAATAGACGGCCACGGCGCGGATGCCCAGCTCGCGGCAGGCCCGCACCACCCGCAGGGCGATCTCGCCCCGGTTGGCCACCAGCAGCTTTCGGAACATGCAGTCCTTCTATTCGCTCTTCAAGTTTCGCCTATGCCAGGCGTGGCAGCAAGGGCACCCCCGCCACCCTCACGACGCCTTCCCCTTTGCTCGCGGGCACGTCCCTGCCCTCGAAACGACAGAGAGGGGACCGTCGTGCTGCGGCAGGAGCGAGGCCGAGGGTCTCAGCCAGTTGCGGGGCGGGACTCGGCCGCCAGGCGGGAGGCTATCTCGTCCAGGGGAACGGTGCCCAGGTCTTCGCCCGAGCGCAGGCGCACGGCCGCTCCCCCCGCCTGCACTTCGCGGTCGCCCACGATGAGCATGTAGGGCACCTTCTGGAGCTGGGCGTCGCGGATCTTCGCCTGCATCCGTTCCTGGCGGTCGTCCACCTCCACCCGCAGGTCGGCCTCGCGCAGGCGCCTGGCCACGGCCTCGGCGTGGCCGAGGTGACGGTCGGCGATGGGTATCACCACCGCCTGCACCGGCGCCAGCCACACGGGAAAGGCCCCAGCGTAGTGCTCGATGAGGACGCCCATGAACCGCTCCATGGAGCCCAGCATGGCCCGATGGACCATGTAAGGACGCTGGCGGGAGCCGTCGGCGGCCACGTAGGTCATGTCGAAGCGCTCGGGAAGGTTGAAGTCGAACTGGACGGTAGTGCACTGCCATTCGCGGCCGATGGCGTCCACCAGCTTCACGTCGATCTTCGGGCCGTAGAAGACGGCCCCGCCCTCATCCACCTCGTAGGGCAGGCCCCGGTCTTCCACCGCCCGGCGCAGGGTGGACTCGGCCATCTGCCAGTCCTCCAGGGAGCCGGCATACTTCCCTTCGGCGTCGCGGGTGGACAGGTAGACCCTGAACTCGCGGAATCCGAAGGCGTCGAAGAAGAGCAGCATAAAGTCAAGGCAGCTTTCGATCTCCTCCTGCACCTGGTCAGGCCGGCAGAAGATGTGCGCGTCGTCCTGGGTGAAGCCCCTCACCCGCATGAGGCCGTGCAGCACCCCTGAGCGCTCGTAACGGTATACGGTGCCCAGCTCGGCCAGGCGGATAGGTAGCTCCCGGTAGCTGCGCACTCGCGACTTGTAGATCTGGATGTGGAAGGGGCAGTTCATAGGCTTCAGATAGTAGTCCTGTCCGTCCACGTCCATGGGCGAGTACATGTTCTCCGCGTAGAAGTCCAGGTGGCCCGACGTCTGCCACAGGGTCGCCCGGCCGATGTGGGGGGTATAGACCAGGTCGTAGCCCCGGCGGAAGTGCTCCCGCCGCCAGAAGTCCTCGATGATGGCCCGCACGCGCGCGCCCTTGGGGTGCCAGTAGACCAGGCCGGGGCCGTACTCCTCGTGGAAGCTGAACAGGTCCAGCTCCCGCCCCAGGCGGCGGTGGTCGCGGCGCTGGGCCTCCTCCAGCCGGTGCAGGTATTCCTGCAGTTCCTCCTCGGTCTCGAACAGGGCGCCGTAGATGCGCTGGAGCATGGGACGCCGCTCATCGCCTCGCCAGTAGGCACCTGCCACCGACAACAGCTTGAAGGGGGGCACCTGGCCCGTGCGCTCCACGTGCGGCCCCTGGCACAGGTCGACGAAGTCGGCGTGGCGGTAGAGGCTGACGCTGTCGCCCTCGATCTCCTCGATGAGCTCCAGTTTGTAGGTCTGGTCGGCGAACAGGCGGCGCGCCTCCTCCTTCGATATCTCGTCGTGGACGAAGGGGACATCGGAGGCTATGCGCTCCCGCATCAGCTCCTCGATGCGGGGCAGGTCTTCGGGCGTCAGCGGCCGCGGCAGGTCGAAGTCGTAGTAGAAGCCGGTGTCGATGGGCGGGCCTATGCCCAGCTTGGCCCCGGGGAAGAGCTTCAGCACCGCCTCGGCCATGATGTGGGCGGCCGAGTGCCGCATGCGATAGAGGCGCTCCTCCTTGGGCAGCTCGCTCAGCTTCCCGGACATGACGGCTATCGGCGCGGGGCTAGTGTCGGAGGGCCCGCCGCAACAGGCGTCCCTGCACTACTGCCAGGGCCAGCCCCAGGGCGGCCAGCGCCAGCAACACGGCCATGAGCGGCCAGCGGCCCTGAGCGGCGGCCGCACCGGCAAAGGCTAATGCCGCCACCAGCATAGCCAGCGGCACGCCGACCAGCCAGAGGCGCAGCAGCCGGACGCTGGGGGGCTCCACGGGCCCGGTCACCGTCGTACCCCGATTCCCGGCCTGTAGACTCTGCGGGCCAGGGGCCCGGCCCTGGCCCGACACGCTCACTCGCTGGCTGGTGGGCGGTAGAGGACTCGAACCTCTGACCTCAGCGATGTCAACGCTGCGCTCTACCCTCTGAGCTAACCGCCCACTCCAGAGGGAATGGTAGCGCCGCTGCGTCGAGGCGGTCAAGGCGAGCTAGCCGCCGGCCAGCTCGCGCCGGTACCCTTCTACCGCCTCTCGCACCCCCTCGTCGCTCAGGGACAGGATAGCGCCGGCCAGTAGGGCGGCATTGCGGGCGCCGTCTATCCCCACACAGGCCACCGGCACGCCCGGGGGCATCTGGACGATGGAGAGCAGGGAGTCCAGCCCCTGCAGGGCCGACCGCGCCAAGGGTATGCCGATGACTGGGAGCGTGGTCCAGGCGGCCACCACCCCGGGCAGGTGGGCGGCCATGCCGGCGGCGGCGATGATAACGCCGATGCCCCGCTCGCGGGCCCCCTGGGCGAACTGGCGCACCTTCTCGGGGGTGCGGTGGGCCGACATGACATGCACCTCGCACTCGATGCCCAGGCGTTCGAGAGTCTTCTGGGCTTCCTCCACCTGGGGCAGGTCCGACTGGGAGCCAACTACGATCGCTACCTTGGCCATGCGCTGCTCCTCCTGGTTCCGCTCGTACCCTGCGCGTCCGCCACTGCTGCCTCGCGCTCACGTAACCGAAGACGGAGCGGCAACTCCGCAACGGCTCCGCTACAAGGCAGCCCGCCGGCGGGGGCGGCGCCGCTGCTAAGGCCGATTCTAACGACGCCCGGGCGCAGGGTCACGACCGGCGGGCGCTTACTGCACCTTGGCATCCTGGGCGGGGGCGGCGATGTCGCGGCGGTAGTGGGCGCGGGTGAAGTGGATGTGCTGGACGGCCCGGTAGGCCTTGGCCCGCGCTTCCGTCAGCGTCGGCGCCAGGGCCACCACCGTCAGCACCCGGCCGCCCGCCGTCACTACCGTGCCGTCGTCCCCAAGGGCGGTGCCGGCGTGGAAGACCAGCACGTCCTCCTCCACCGCGCCCAGGCCGTAGATGGGGTAGCCGGTGCGGTACTCGTCGGGGTAGCCGCCGGAGGCTATCACCACCCCCACGCAGGCGTCGGTGGACCACTCCACCGCCACCTCGTGCAGGCGGCCGTTGGCCACCGCCCAGGCGATCTCCAGCAGGTCGCTCTTCAATCGCGGCAGCAGCACCTGTGTCTCCGGGTCGCCGAAGCGACAGTTGAACTCCAGCACCAGCGGCCCCTGCTCGGTGACCATCAGGCCCGGGTAGAGGACGCCGCGGTAGTCTATCCCCTCAGCGGCCAGGGCGCGCACCGTCGCCTCGGTTATCTGCTGGTGGACGAAGCGCTCGGTGGGCTCGTCCAGCCAGAGGGCAGGGCTGTAGGCCCCCATGCCGCCGGTGTTGGGGCCGCGGTCGCCGTCCAGCGCTCGCTTGTAGTCGCAGGCGAAGGGCATGGGCACCACCGTGCGGCCATCGGTGAAGGCGTGGGCCGAGACCTCCCGCCCGGCCAGCTTCTCCTCCACCACCACCGTGCGGCCGGCCGGGCCCAGGGCCTCCTCCACCATCAGCCGGTCTATGACCTCCAGCGCTTCCTCCTTGGACTCGCAGACGAACGCGCCCTTGCCACCGGCCAGGCCATCGGCCTTGACCACTGGCGGCTCCCGCAGCGACTGCACGTAGTCGCGGGCATCGGTGCGCGAATCGAACACGGCGAAGGTGGGGTGGGGTATGCCGTAGCGGGCGACCAGCTCCCGCGCCCAGGCCTTGGACGCCTCGATGCGCGCCCCCGCCTGTCGCGGCCCGAAGACGGCGATACCCTCGGCCTCCAGGCGGTCGGCCAGCCCCCGAGCCAGGGGCTCCTCCGGGCCCACCACCACCAGCTCGACGCGATGCTCCCTGGCCGCCGCCACCAGCCCATCGATGTCGCCGGCCTTCACGTCCAGGTTGGCAGCTATGGCGGCGGTGCCGGCGTTGCCCGGGGCCACGAAGAGCTCTCCCAGCCTGGGCGACTGGCGCAGCTTCCAGGCGATGGCGTGCTCGCGGCCGCCGCCGCCCACCACCATGACCCGCCTCATGACGCCTTGCGCACCTCCGCCGTGACCGGGATGGGGTTGCTCAGGGCGAATACGGCCGGGCAGCGGGCCAGGGCCTCCTGCCGGGCCGCCTCCAGCTCCTCGGGCGGGGCATCGGTGTCGGCCTCGATGCTGAACGTCACGCCCTGTACCGTGGGCGCCTCGGAGACGCCGAAGGCACGGCCCAGGTCGAGCTGGCATTCGCCCGTGGCCCGCAGGCGGCGTAGCTGGATGCCCCGCGCCGAGGCGGCAGTGACGAAGGTGGCGGTGAAGCAGGAGAGGAGCCCCAGCACGCACAGGTGCAAAGGCCCCGGTCGGGAGCCCTTGCCGCCCATGAAGGTGGGCGAGTCCAGCTCCAGCTTCAGCTCCCCGTTCTCGAACTTGGCCGAGACGGTCATCTGCGGGCCCGAGGGGTCAGAGTTCCACTCCAGTTCGCCACGGTTGACGCGCCGGCCGCGGGCGGGGTCCCCAGCGATGGCCTCCGCCTCGCGCGCGACGGCGTCCACGTCCACATTGTTGACGACGGCCACGGTTCCACCTCCTAGGCCTATTGTAGGCGCCGGCGACGCCTGCGGGCACGGGGACGGGCCCCCTCGTCCATAACGGCCCGGTAGGCTGCCTGGGCCAGGGCCATGGCGGTGGCCTCGTCCAGGTCCGGCGGTACGGAGGCCCACCGCCCGAAGGGCACGCCCGGCCGGAGCATAAAAGGCTCGCCGCCCGCGGCCAGCAGGCGCTCGTACTCGGGCCCGCTCAGCCGCAGGAAGAGGCGGTCGTCATCGACGAAGGCGAACATGCGGCCGTTGGGCGCCAGGAAGCACCTGGCCCCGAACATGGGCCGCACCACCACGCCGGGGAGGGAAGCGATGAATGTGAAGGAGCTGTTGGTCACGGTAGGTATCTTTAGAATTTAGACAGGGATACCGTGCAGGCTCAGGCGCTTATGCAGATATTCACGCGCTGGGCGCTCTTCTGGCCGTTCGGGCACCCAGATTGTGTTGCATTCGAGCTCGCTCATGCTTTCCTCACCCTGGCTAACGCCTTCCCTTCTCAAGTTGGCGAGGTGCTGTCGGTTAACGCGTATGTGGTAGTCCGGATAGACGAGGAGAAGACCTGCGTCAAACGCTCTGTGATGCAGCGGACAGAGGCAAAGGCCGTTCCGCACTTCGTCCGTACTCCCCGGGACACTCACAGGCACGATGTGCGCCGCGTCCACCAGCTTGAGCTGGATACGACACACGGCGCATTGGCGCCGGTAAGCTCTCAACACTTCTTCCCGAAATCTCCGTTCACGCATCCACCTTTGCACGCCCAAGATGACCGCTTGCCGCTCTCGAGGCAGGGATTCCACAACGGTAATGTCAGGGCCTGATTCAGTAGCTGCTGCCTCAAGAGCCAGTGCCTCATTTTCGCGCTTAAACTCATGCAAAGCAGCCTGATTGAGCGCGTAATTCATGAACTGGTCAGGCTTGAAGGCTATCGCCAAATCCCTGCTGTTGCGTCGATGAACCGACAGTCCGTTCTTGGCAGCGTCTTGGACAGCGGCGCCCCGAACCTGAATGGAGGGCGAGCGGCCAAATCGTCTGTGCTGCCAAGGATCGAAGCCTACAAAGACCTGCACCCCCTCGTGCCAGCCCAACAGGAGCGTGGTCTCGCCGGGAGTGAGGGATAGTTGCTGGATTCCCGTGATCTGGATCCGCCACTCGTCCTCTGGGCGCACCGACCGGGGCCCACCTGGGGTGAGATTCCATACGTAGACGCGCAGCATCAATTCGCTGGGAGGCTTTGAAGCCCGCAGCAGGAATGGGTGCTCATCGCTGATAATGAGGGCGTCCCAGCCAGACAGTTCTATGGCTGTGAGCACTCTGTCCAACAGATCACGCTTGCTTAGAGGCCGGCTTGGGGTCAGCTCTCTGCCGTCCACTGTGACCTACCGTCCAGCAATTTCAGCTGTGCAGCCTTAGGGGTGCTCTCTTCAGTGCCCGCGAAGGTCAGATCTTGTTCGAACCTGAATTTTGACCCCTCTAGGTAGTCTCGGATGATCTCGATAGCTATCCAATATCGGTTGAGCCTCTGGGCTGCTTCACCAGTGACGTTGCTGCCCGCAAACGGGTCGAGCACCACATCCCCTGGCTCAGTCAAGAACCGGATAAAAAATTCGGGCAAGCCAATAGGATAACGAGCGGGGTGGGGCTTGATACCCATTTCGGAGCATCTGCGCAAGTAGTAGCTGTTGGACTCAGTATTGGCGATAGCAAGGAAGTTGGGCGGAATGGCCCCACCCCTGTTATTGTTGAACTTGTGCGAGATGTCATGGCCTGAGGGCCGCAGCTTGGGAACATAGCCCTTCTGCAGAAGTTCACGCATTGACGGACTGTAGTCCTTGAGCACTCGCATGTTGTCGGCCTTTGGCTGGGGACTTTTGCAAAGCCACCAGATGTAATCTACGGCGTCCTTCACCCGTATGCGACGCACAGTCACCCACTCGGCGGGGCTGGGGAGACGCGCTGTATTGAACCAGTAAAAGTCTTGGGCCAAATAGAACGGTCTCTGCGGCCGGTTGCACAAGTAAATGAGAAGCTCGAACGCATACAACGACTTGACTGGCATGGCTGCACGCCAGCTGCCTCCTAGGTGGATGACGATGCTGCCGTCAGGTCTAAGAACTCGCCATAGTTCATCGGCGAACGGCTTGAACCACTCCACGTACTGCTCAGGCTCTACATTCCCGTATTCCTTTTTGCGCCGCAAGGCAAAAGGAGGGGACGTCATTATCAGGTTGATAGATTCATCAGGCAAGAGAGGCAAGACTTTGAGCGCATCGGCAACGAATGCTGCCCCGATGCTCGTTCGGTAATATGGCTGTGGCATTGCCCTTAAGATCTCTTCGAATTGCACCATACGGCCCTCCACGGGCAATATTTTGGGCGCTTCTCACTCCCACTCAATGGTGCCGGGGGGCTTGGAGGTGATGTCGTAGACGACGCGGTTCACGCCCGGCACCTCGTTGACGATACGGGACGAGATGCGCGCCAGCACGTCATAT